>PLDE01000291.1 GCA_003135035.1 Candidatus Dormiibacterota bacterium
CGTTGCTGCCGCCGCCGACGCACGCGACCACGTCCGTGGGCAGTCGTCCCCACTGCTCCAGGCACTGGCTGCGGGCTTCGCTGCCAATCACCTTCTGGAACTCTCGCACCAAGTAGGGATAGGGGTGGGGACCGACGGCGCTACCAATCACATAGAAGGTGTCATCAGCGCGGGTGGCCCATTCGCGAATCGCCGCATTGACCGCGTCCTTGAGGGTTCTGGTGCCGCTTTCGACCGGATGGATGCGCGCTCCCAGCAGCCTCATGGTGGCCACGTTCATGGCTTGACGCTCGATGTCCAACTGGCCCATGAAGACCTCTACCGGGAGGCCCAGCTTGGCCCCGATCGTGGCCGTCGCCACGCCATGCTGGCCGGCTCCCGTCTCCGCGATCAACCGACGCCTGCCCATCCGTTGCGCCAGCAGTCCCTGGCCCACCGCGTTGTTCACCTTGTGGGCTCCCGTGTGATTGAGATCTTCACGCTTGAAGAGCACCGTGGCGGGGGCGGCGGGAAAGCGCTGGGCGTGGTAAAGCGGTGAGGGACGGCCCACGTAACTGCGCAGGATTGCGTGATATTCCTGCCAGAAAGTGGCATCGCCGAGGGCGTCGTCAACGGCGACTTCCAGCTCCTGCACCGCCCGGTAGAGGACCTCGGGGATGTACTGTCCCCCGAAGGCGCCGAAATAACCGCGAGCGTCAGGTGGTTGCATCAAATCCCCGTACCGCGCTCACAAAGGCGGCAAGTTTACTGGGATCCTTAACTCCTCGTGACTCGACACCCGAGCGTACGTCGACGGCGTAAGGACGCAACCGGCTGACGCACGCTGCGACGTTGCCGGGATTCAGGCCACCGCTGATCACGACTCTCTGCCGAGCGCTCACGGGCTCGACCTGGGACCAGTCGAAGGTGCGGCCCGAGCCTCCGCCCTGGGACGAGGCTGTTTCGAAAATGGGCAGCGCGTCGGGGTAGTCGGCGATGCGAGCCGCCAGTCCCAAAGCGAGCTCAGTGGCACCGGCAGGGACGCGAAAAACCTTGAGAAAGGGACGGCCCAGGTGGCGGCAGAGAGCCGGCGACTCAGAACCGGAGAATTGGGGAATCAAACGGGGCATGGCCGTGATCGCCCGTTCCAATTCCGCGGTCGAGGGATCCACGAACACCCCAACCAGCGACAACTGCTTGGGCACCTCGGCGAGCGCTCGGGCGGCTTGCTCAATCGAGATCTGCCGGGGACTGGGCGCGAAGATGACTCCCACCGCGTCCGCCCCCGCCGCCACCGCCAGAGCCACCTACCCAGCCGTGGTGCAGCCGCAAATCTTGATCCGGGTGCGCCGGCTGGCAGCGTCCATCCCCAGGCGGGGCGCTGTGCCAGCCATTTCTGGCAGCTGGCCGTCGAGCGGCGCTGACGGGACCATGGCTACGCCTCCACCGCGCCGAGGGCCTTCACCGACCCCATCCAAGCAGCCTTGTCGGGGCAGCGCATGAGCGCCTCGCCAACCAGGAAAGAGCGAACCCCGAGACGGTAGATGCACTCGATGTCGGCCGCCGTTTCGAAGCCACTCTCGCTGACCACTGCGAGGCCCACCGGAAGATCTGCGGCCAGCCTCGCCGTGACACTGATGTCGGTCTCCAGGGTCTTGAGGTCCCGGTTGTTGATCCCGACCAGATCGGCGCCTTGAGCCAGGGCCCGTTCCAACTCGCCCCGCGAATGGACCTCCACCAGTACTTCGACGCCCCAGCGCCGGGCGGCCCCGATTACCTCGGCCAACTGCTGGTCGGTAAGCCCAGCGACGATGGCGAGGATGGCGTCGGCGCCGTAGGCGGCGGACTGCACGACCTCGTATTCGGTGGTGAGAAAGTCCTTGCGTAGCAGGGGGACGCTGGTCCGGTCCCGAACCAGCTGCAGGTAACTCAGCTGGCCCTGGAAGTGGTCCGCCTCGGTGAGCACGCTGATGGCGTCGGCACCGGCTTGCTGGTACTCGAGGGCGATTGCCTGGGGGTCGAAATCGGGGGCGATCAGCCCGGCCGAAGGGGAGGCGCGTTTGATTTCGGCAATCACGGTCGGGGCCGGGCCTCGACGGAGGGCATCGCGCAGGGACCGGCGCTCCCCGCCCCGTCCCCGGGCCCGGTCAGCAAGCTCGGTGAGAGACTCCCGCGCCATCTCCTCGGTGAGGTGGCGGAGGCGGTCTTGATAAATCGAGGCGAGTGCGTCAGGCATGGCTGCCTACCTCGGTGGCAGCATCGCCGCGCAAGGCTGTCAGCGCGGCCAGCGCGGCTCCCTCCGCGATGCTCCTGCGGGCCTGAGATAGGCCCTCTGGGATGCTCTCCGCAACACCGGCCACCACCAGGGCCAGTGCTGCATTGAGGGCCACCACATCGGCTCGGGGGGACCGCTCGCCGCCCAGGGTGGCCATGATCAGCGCCGCGTTGGTCGCCGCGTCTCCGCCGCGCACCGCATCGAGAGGGGCTCGGATTCCGTAGTCCTCGGGGTTGAGTACCCAGCGGCGACTGCCCTCGCGGCTGAACTGGGCCACCGATGTTGGTCCCTCCCCAGCCACCTCGTCCATGCCGCTGGCGGAGTGGACGACCGCGCCCTCTGCGATCCCGAGTCCCTGCATGGCCTCCGCCACCAGGTCAACCTGGGCCTCGCCGAAGACCCCGACCAGTTGCCGTTGCGGCCCGGCGGGATTGCAGAGCGGCCCGAGCAGGTTGAAGATCGTGCGCACGCCGAGTTCGCTGCGCACTCCCCCGATCGCCTTCATCGCCGGGTGGTAGCGGGGCGCGAAGAGGAAGGCGATCCGATGCCGAGTGAGCATGTCCGCCGCCTGGAGGGGGTCCCGGTCCAGGGGAACTCCCAGCGCCTCCAGGACATCGGCGCTGCCGCAGGCGCTGGAAGCGGCCCGGTTGCCATGCTTGGCGACCGGGACTCCTGCCCCAGCCACCACCAGGGCTGCTGCGGTGGAGATGTTGATGCTTCGGGTCCCGTCCCCCCCGGTGCCGACTATGTCGATGACCAGCGGCAGCCCGTGCTCGACTCGGAGCGCTCGTTGGCGCATGGCGGTGGCGGCGCCGATGACCTCCTCGATCGTCTCGCCGCGCGCGGCCAGGGCGACCAGGAGGCCGGCGGCTTGAGCATTGGTCAGCGTTCCGTCGACGATGGCGCCCACGGTGGCCGCGCTCTCAGCAGCGGAGAGCGTGTCGCCGAGGAGCAGACGACGCAGCAACTCTGGATATTCCACCATCTAGATTTGGCTCAAGGCGCGGGCGAGCGCAGCGGCGAGCGCGGCTACGCCTCTCGGCCGGAGGCGCACTCGGCGCTGGCCTAGCAGCGACGACTGATCCATGTGGATCGACTCCTCCTGAAATGAACGGTCCCCGGGCTTTGCCCAGGGCTCGGTGCTTGCCGGCGCTTTCGGTGACTAGGCGCGCGACGGTACCGGACCCCAGTTGGGCCAGGACCACTGCCAGCTGCAGACGAATCGGCTAGACACTGTCCGGCGATTCTGGACCAAGACTGGGCTCAGCGTCAATTCCACTCGCCTTGCCCTGGCGGGCCCGGGTGCGGAGTTAGCCAATCGCTTCCCGATTCCCTGACATCGGCCGCCGGCGAAGCTCAGAGTCTGGAGCTGGCCCGGGATCTGGCAGCTGACGGCAAGATGTCTGAGCTCGCCGCGATGGAAGTTGACCAGGCTCTCGCGTACCTCTGGCCCCAGCTGAGCGTTCTGCCCAACTCAGCCTAGTTCCCACCAAATCGCTCTCGCTTGCAACGGCAGCTTGACGCGGAGCTCCGACTTATCGCAGAATCCGCGGCCTATGGACTACGCGAGCGCTTTGGTCTGGCGGTGGAGCTGGCCCGTTGGGGGTGAAGTGTCCGCACGCGATTGAAAATCTGACCGAGAAGCGAACACCAAGCCCCGGAACCCTCCGGGGCTTTTTCTTTTTTCCGCACTGGAGTTGTGATGCTGGCCTCATTGGAAATTCTCACCGACCGCGAAACTGTCGAGACGACGGCGAGCGCCTTTCCCCTGGTACCCGTGTGGGCCGAGCTGCCGATCGGCGACCTCCGTCCGTTGGAGGCGTTTCAGGCTCTGGCAGGGGACGGCCCCGGTCTGCTCTTGGAGGAGCTCGACCTCTCCGGTCGGTCGGTCGGCTTCACCATCGTCGCCGCCGATCCCGCAGCGCTGGTGGTGGCGGATCGCTCTGGCGTGCGGGTGGAGTCAGTCCGGCGGCCGCTGCCCATCGTCGAGGGCCCCTTTGGAGAACCGGGCACCAGTGTTCTGACCACCCTCAATCGCCTGGCCGCTGAGCTACGGGCTCCCCAGCTGCCCCAACTGCCGACCATGACCGGGGGCCTGGCCGGGCTGCTCAGCTACGAGGCGGCCGGTTTGCTCGACGGTCTCGCGCACCCCGTCGGGCGGGGTCGGCAGACGGTGGATCCGATCACCTTGATGGTGCTGGACCGGGTCCTGGTCTTTGACCACCGGCGCAACCAGTTGGTCCTGGTGGCGCACGTCCCCGCCGGAACCGACTATGACCAGGGGGAGCTGGCCCTGGAGGAGATGGCGGCCCGGCTGGAAGCTCGGGCCGAGCTTCCGGTGGCCTTCCCGGCCGCCGCCCGGCAGACCCTGGCGGTGGCTCCCAACATCTCGGTCGAGATGTACCAGGCGGGGGTGCGTCGCATCAAAGAGGACATCGCCGCCGGGGAGATCTACCAGGCGGTGCTGTCGCGGCGTCTCTCCGCCCCGGCCCGCGAGGGTGGACTCGCCATCTACCAACGCTTGCGCCGTCTCAATCCCTCACCGGCGATGTTCTTTCTGCGCGTTCCCGGAGCCGAGCTGGCCGGTTCGTCGCCCGAACCCCTGGTCAAGGTCCAGGGACGCCACGTCACGACCCGGCCGATCGCCGGGACCAGGCGCCGGGGCGAGGATGAGCGCGAGGATCAGCTCTTGGAGCAGGATTTGCTGAGCGATCCCAAGGAGCTGGCGGAGCACGCCATGCTGGTCGATCTGGCTCGCAACGATCTCGGCAAGGTCTGCCGACCCGGCAGCGTCGTGCCCACTGAGCTCCTCCAGGTCCAGCGCTTCCCCCGGGTGATGCACATCGTCAGCAATGTCGCGGGTGAGCTGGCCCCGGAGAGCAGCGCTCTCGACGCTCTGGCCGCGGTGTTTCCGGCCGGGACGGTGACCGGAGCGCCCAAGCGCCGGGCGATGGAGATCATCGCCCGTGAGGAGCCGACCGCCCGGGGTCCCTATGCGGGAGCCTGCGGCTATCTCACCTTCTACGGTGATCTGGAGTTCTGCATCACCATCCGCACCGCCGTGGTCACCGGTGGCCAGGTCCACGTGCAGGCTGGAGCTGGGATTGTCAGCGACTCCGACCCACTGACAGAACTGGCCGAGACCGAAGCCAAGGCCTCGGCGATCCTGGCCGCCATCCAGAGTTCCTCTCCCGAGGCGGCGCCGTGATCCTGGTCGTCGACCACCAGGACTCATTCGTCTACAACCTGGTCCAGGTGGTGGCGGCGATGGAGCAGACGGTCCAGGTGGTCGCTTCGGAGAGTGCCTCCGCCGCGGAGTTGGCCGCTCTCGAGCCCGATGCCGTGATCCTCTCTCCCGGACCGGGGCGCCCTGAGGCCGCCGGTTGTTTCGAGGAGCTGGTCCGGATTCTGCCCGACTCGATCCCTCTCCTCGGAGTGTGCCTGGGCCACCAAGCCCTGGCCACGGCCTTCGGCGCCCGGGTGGTCCGAGCCCCCCAGCCAGTGCACGGCAAGGCCAGTCCCATTCTTCACGACGGCAGCGAGCTCTTCTCGGGCTTGCCTTCGCCATTCGAGGCCGGTCGCTACCACTCTCTGGTGGTGGAGCGCGCCGGCCTTCCCGACCAGCTCACCGTCACCGCCGAGACTGCGGACGGTCTGGTCATGGCTCTGGCTCACCGGTCACTGCCGCGCTTCGGCGTGCAGTTCCACCCGGAGTCCATCCTGACTCCGGATGGACCCCGGCTGATGGCCAACTTCCTGGCCCGGGCGGGGGTACCAGTCTGATGCCGGTTCGCGCTCGAGTTGACAGATCGCGGGCAGCGCGGCAGGACCAGGTGAGGCATGCCTACCTGCCTGGTGCTCAGCTGCTCCGTCCCGATCTCGTGCCGGTCGGAGACTCGCGGCCGTGATCGTCATGGAGGCGCACGCCACCAAGGCGCAGGTGCAGGCTGTGGTGGCGCGAATCCGGGCCCTGGGCTTGTCGGCTCAGGTCAACCACGGGACAGAACGCACCGTGCTCGGGGTGGCCGGCCACGAGACCGAGGACGACCTCGACGCGCTGGGCCTGCTCGAGGGCGTCGAGCGGGTGGTGCGCATCCTCCACGACTATCCCTTGGCGAGCCGGGACTTCCATCCCGAAAACCGCGTCATCGACCTACCCGGGGGAGCTCAACTGGGAGGAAACGCGGTTCTGGTCATGGCCGGGCCCTGCGCGGTTGAGGGCCGCAGCCAGCTCCAGGAGGCCGCGGAAGCGGTGGCGTCCCAGGGCGTCAAGGTGCTGCGTGGGGGAGCCTTCAAACCGCGGACCTCGCCGTATGCCTTCCAGGGCTTGGGCGGAGACGGGCTCAAGATCCTCCGCTCAGTGGCCGACGACCTCGGTCTGGCCGTGGTCACCGAGGTCCTCGCCCCCGAGGACGTCGAGCTGGTGGCTCGTCACGCCGACGTGCTCCAGATCGGCGCCCGCAACATGCAGAACTACCGACTCCTGCAAGCCTGTTCCCAGGTCGATCGACCGATACTCCTCAAGCGGGGGATGTCCTCCACCTTGGAAGAGTGGCTGCAGGCTGCGGAGTACATCCTGGCTGGGGGCAACCTCCAGGTCGCGCTCTGCGAGCGGGGGATTCGGAGCTTCGAGCCGATGGTCCGGTTCAGTCTCGACATCACCTCAGTACCGGTGCTCAAACGCCTGACTTCGCTGCCGGTGGTTGTCGATCCCAGTCACGCTGCCGGGCGCTACGAGTACGTCCCGGCGATCGGTCTGGCGGCGGTGGCGGCGGGAGCCGACGGGCTCCTGGTCGAGGTTCACCCCAACCCCAGCGAGGCGCTCTCGGATGGTGCCCAGTCGCTCAACCCGCAGGCCTTTGCGCGGATGATGGAGGCGGCCCGCAAGGTGGCCGAGGCCGTCGGGCGGCAGATCTCGTGAACACGCTCGGGGGGATCGCCAGCCGGCACCGGCTGCCTCTGTCCGGTCGCTGTCGCGTGCCCAGCGACAAGGCGATCTCCCACCGGGCGGCACTACTGGCAGTCTGCAGCCCGACAACCTCCCGGATCGAGAACTTCTCGCCGGCCGGGGACTGCCGGGCCACCATCGACCTGGTGCGCTCTCTGGGTTGTCTGGTCGAGGAAAGGCGAGGAGCGGTCGAGGTCACCGGCCTGAGCCCGGCCCTAGCGGCCCGAGACCTCCCGGTCCCGCTCGATTGCCGTCGTTCCGGTACGACCATGCGACTGGGCGCCGGTCTGCTCGCCGGATTACCGTTCACCGTTTGCCTGACCGGAGATCAGCAGTTGCTCCAGCGTCCCATGGAGAGGATTGCGGCTCCCCTCCGGCTCATGGGCGCAGCGGTGGCGACCTCGGCCCATGGTCGCCCGCCCATCCAGCTTCGGGGCGGTGACTTGGTCGGGATCGACTTCACCCCAAGTCAGGCCAGCGCCCAGGTGAAGTCGGCCGTCCTCCTGGCTGGTCTGCGCGCCAGCTCGGCCACCACGGTGCGAGAGCCGATTCCGACTCGGGATCACACCGAGCGCCTGCTTACCGCCATGGGGGCCCAGCTGGTGGTGACGGAGCAGGGGGGCGTGAAAGCCGTTGCCCTGAGCCCGGGAGAGCTCGGCCCCTTGCATCTGCTCGTACCCGGGGATGCTTCGTCGGCCGCAGTCCTGGCCGCCGCCGCCGCCC
>PLDE01000003.1 GCA_003135035.1 Candidatus Dormiibacterota bacterium
TTCTGACGCTTGGTGCTGCGACAGTCATCGTCTTTGCCACGCATGCATTTGGCATACATGCGACTACTGTATTAGGCGTAGGGGGCTTCAATACGGGGCTCTTCTTGGGCGCGCTCGGTTTGGCTTTCATTTACGCTGCCGGGTACTCCGGGGGGGTCGCTGACTACTCACGCTACCTGCCCCGCCGCACGAGCAACTTGCGGGCCGGCCTCTGGACCGGCCTAGGGATCGGCGTCCCGACGTTCTGGCTCTTCGTAGTTGGCGCGTACCTCGTATTGGTCGCCAAGTCGCCTGATCCTGTCGCTGCTATGGACACCAGTATCACCCGCTACGGGGGCACGGGACTTTTAGACCTCGTCTACGCGGTCGGATGCCTGGCCCTGATTGCCCAGGCAATGCTGATCGTCTATGTCGGCGCAAATACGACGATGGCTGTGCTAGACTCGCTCCGGCTTCGACGCCACACCCCAAAGCCATCGTTCGGTATACGAGCAGCTCACCTGCTCCCATTCGCGGCGCTCGGGCTTATTTTGGGCGAAATAGCCACCGGTCGGGCGGCAGCTTTTATCACGACGAGCCTTGGATATCTACTGGTGCTCATTATTCCCTGGTCCGCCATCAACCTTGCAGACTTCTACTTGGTGCGTAAGGGTCAGTACTCAGTGGACGACATCTTTGACCCACGGGGACGGTACGGCATCTTCAATCGGATCGGCGCTTTCAGCTACCTGTTGGCATTGCTCTGTGAGGTGCCATTCATCAATGTCTCGGGATACGAGAGCCCAGTCGCCAAGTTGCTTGGGGGTGGTGACATTTCGTGGGTCATCGGAATCCCAATAGGAGTCGCCTGCTACACATACCTCATGCGCCGGGCGGCGGTCAGACCGTTGACAGGTTCGCTTTCTGAGAAGAACGCTGCCTCAACATGAGTCGCTGGCTCCTAGTCGAAAACGGTGACTTGATCAGCGGCACTGGTTCGGAGCCGTCGCCCCGAACCAGTGTCCTGGTCAAGGATGACACGATCCACGCCGTGGGAGAAGGAGCAAGCCAAGCCGTGGTTCCTGACGGCGATCAACTGCAGAGAATCGACGCCAGGGGAAGGACGGTGATGCCTGGGCTTATCGACGCCCACTGCCATATGTCCTATGGCGAGGCACGGAGTGAAGAGGAGATTGATCTCTACACAAGCCATGAACTTCGTACCCTCAAGGCAGCGTGGAACCTCCAAAAGGTCCTTGCCGCTGGAGTCACAAGTGTGTCAGACCCCGGAGGAAGCTATTACATAGGAGTGGGCCTGAGGGAGGCGGTCAAGGCGGGGGTCGTTAGGGGTCCGCGGGTCCATGCCGCCGGCAGATACCTAACCACGAGCAACGGCCTCACCGACTGGTATCCCGATTCGGTAGGTGTCCCTCAGGGGTCCATTGGAATCCTTACCAATTCGGCCGACGCCATGGTTAATGAGGTTCGTCACCAGGTAAAGAATGGCGTCGACTTTATCAAGGTAGCTGACAGTCCTTCAGGTAGCTACCAGGCCTTCACTGACGAGGAGATGAGGCGCATTGCCGAGATGGCGCATCAGCTCGGTAAGGCCGTAACCATCCATGCCCGGGGACCAAGCGAAGTTCGCGCGGCCGTGTCCGCAGGCTTTGACTGGATCATGCACGGCAATTACATGGGTGATGAGGTCGTTGAGCACCTAGCTCAGTCCCACATTCCGCTTGTTCCGACTCTATTGCTGCTTGCCAATGCGTGCGACTGGGGGGAGCGGTTTGGAGTGCCCAGCCTACTTCGCGATCGGTGGCGGCGAATGCTCGAGAGTACCACCCAATCCCTTCACAAAGCTCACGCTGCAGGAGTTGTGTTCGCTACCGGGACCGACTCGGGCTTCTCGATTACGCCTTACGGTGAGTGGCATGCTCGAGAACTAGAGCTACTTGTAAAATATGCAGGGCTCACTCCTCTCGAGGCCATTACGGCCGCCACGCAAAACGCCGCGACCATGGTGGGGCTAGGGGGGCGGTTGGGGACCATTCAGCCGGGGATGTTGGCCGACGTGCTCATTGTGCGCGGGAACCCCGCGACGGATATCCGAGTCCTGCAGGATCGACGGAATATTCAAACGGTGATCAAGGATGGGCTCCCAGTGACCTTTGACGAGCGAGTCTTAGCCTTCAGATGGCCCCACTCCCGAGGTCTAACCTACTCGACAAGCGACCTGACTTACGACAGCGTTTATGGCAGCCCGGCCCATGAGACCAGGGCAGACCTCGCACCAACGAAGAGCGAAATGGACGACGTCGTTCATGAACTCCGGAGCCTGGAGTCGAAGGCTGAGTCGCCAGACGACGAGCTGAACGAGAGCGGGCTCGACTCGGACAAGGAGACATAGCATGAATCCGAGAAAGCTACCAATGGCGAACTCAGGCGCTGGCTCGGTAAGGCATGGCTACCTGTCGAATGCTGTTAGGGTCGAAGCTGGTCCGCTGCTCTTTGTCTCGGGCCAAGTAGCGTGGGACGG
>PLDE01000108.1 GCA_003135035.1 Candidatus Dormiibacterota bacterium
GCACAGTTCGCTGGAGCAGCCCCGCGCTTTCGGGGTCCGCCTTGGCTTCAACTACGTGAGAGCGGTGGGCGAGCGAAGAGGCGAGCAACTGGACCAAGAGCGCGAGCGTGGTCCCTACCTGTCCCCGGAGGACTTCTGGCGGCGAACTGAACTGCCCCGGCCTGCCCTTGACTCGCTGGTGATGCTGGGCGCCTTGGACAGCTTCGGCGAGTCCCGGCGCAAGCTGCTCTGGCGCCTCAAGGCTGTGGAGGAGGCCCTGAGCGGGAGCCGACCAACCCGATCAGATCTCTCCAGAGCCAGCAAAGAACCGGAGAACTCCTCCCCGGGGAAGGAAAAGTCCTGGTCCTCGATCCCGGTGGCGAGGCAGGGGCAGTTGCTGGAGCTGCCCGCCCAACCACCCCGGCTCACCGACCTGACCGCTCTGGAGCGGGCGGCAGCGGACTACCGAATCATGGGACTGACCACGGGGGCTCATCTGGTCTCCTTCTTGCGACCTCAACTGGAGCAGATGGGAGCGGTTTCCCTGGTCCAGGCGAGAAGGCAAGAGCGAGGTAGCCGGGTGCTGACGGCGGGCTTGGTGATCACCCGTCAGGCACCCCAATCCGCCCACGGCATGCGCTTTTTCACCGTGGTCGACGAGACCGGTCAGCTCGATCTAGTCCTCCGTCCCCAGGTCTATCGAGCCCATCGGGCCTGGGCCAACCATGACCCGGTGATCTGCGCCGAGGGAGTGCTCCAGGGGGCGGACGGAGTCACCAGCCTGTCGGTCGATCGCCTCCTCCGCCTGCCCCGGGCCGTGCCGCTGGGGGAGACCCTCAGCCCAGTCGACTCGCTGTTCCCGGCTCCTTCTGCCCACGATTACCACTGACCTCGACGAGAGGAGGTCCGCTATACCCTGAGCCTGCCAACCCCAAGCGGGGCCGCAGGCGATCCATCTGACGCATGGTGGCCTCCAGATCGCGAGAACTAAAGGCGGTCCGCGTCCGCCGGTGCAGGGCCACCGTGAAGCCCTCCGAGCCGGGTAGCTCCAGGGGCACGACCATGATCGACGCCAGTTCCACATTGATCCGCGGTTGGGGCCGGTTGGAGAGCGGCTCCGTCCAGACCACCGGACCCTTCGCCTGGCTGACGCGCTCGGAGATCGAGTTCAGCAGATCTCCGCTCTCTGCCGGCTCTCCCCAGGTGGCCAGCGGCCGACCCTTCTCGTCCAGGAGGGCGGTGAGCTGGGCCCCGCTGATCCGGCCCAGCTGGGCCAGGAAGTGGTCCACCCCGATGGGTTCCGTCGCGGGGCGGCGATGGCGGCGGGACAGCTGCCAGTTGAGGGCGGCGCTCACGCCCATCCCCAGGATGGCCGCCAGCAGGCCGTCGAGGAGAAGCGGCAGCGGTGTTCCCACCAGCCCCAGGAAGACGATCAGCTGGGCCCCACCAGCGGTCAGGGTGGAGGAGACGTAGCGGCGAGTCAGGGGATAGCGCTCGCGCCTAAGGTCGGCGAAGGTGAGCCGGAGATTCCAATAGAAGTTCCAGGCCAGCGAGAGGATGAAGGCAACCGCCCAAGCTGCCAGGGTGGGCCAGTTGAGCAGGTTCCCGAACAGCTCCAAGATCACCAGGAAGAGGACCAAGCCGCTGCTGCCCACGGTGGCGAACTTCCAGAAGCGGGCGCTCCCGGGGACGTCGTGGATGAGCGACCAGACATGGCGCAGAAAGAGCAGGCCCTGGCCGAAATTGGCCTTGCTCTGACCTGAGGTCCGCGCCTGGAACCGAAGCGGGACATCGGTGACCACCGCTTGCGGTGAGCAGACCAGGAGCTCGAGCAGGATCTTGAACCCGACCGGGCGAAACTCGACGCCGCGCAAGATGGCCGCCCGGCAGAGGAAGAAGCCGGCCATGGGATCGCTGCTGGCGCGGGCTTCGACGAAGAGTCGTTGCACCACCAGACTGGCCATCCGCGAGACGAAGTGGCGCAGTCCGGTAGCCAGGCCGGCCCGGCTGCCGCCGGGAAGGTATCGGCTGGCCACGACCAGGTCAGCCCCGGCGGCGGCCGCCGCCAGCATGGCGGGAATGGTTTCCGGGGTGTGCTGGAGGTCGGCGTCCATGACGCAGATCAGCGATCCCCGGGCCTCGTGCAGCCCGAGCACAACCGCGGTGCTGAGACCGCCCTGACGGAATTCGGGCATCCGGTGAATGACCCTAATCCGAGGATCGAGAGCGGCCTCGCGGCCAAGCATGGCCGCCGTCTCGTCGTCGCTATCGTCCAGGAACACCAACTCGTAGTCGACCGTGCCCAGGGCGCTTCGAAGCCGCGCCAGCAAGGGGTCGATGTTGCCCGCCTCGTTGCGCGTGGGGAGTACCACCGAGAGCTCTGGGAGCGCCGCCTCGGAGCTGGCGCGAGGCTCGGACATTGGCCGCAGTCTAGCTTCGACCGAGGTGGGATTCGCTGCTCGTTACCGAATCGTCAGGCACCAGCTATCTGGTCGCGCAAGACCGCGTTGAGAGCCTCCTGCAAGCGGGCAGGCTCGATGCGTCCTTCGGCGATCACCTGTCCCTGGTAGAGGACGACGGGGACGCGGTCGCTGAAACGGGCGTGGAGGACTTCATCCTCGTCGATATCGAACTCAGAAACGCCCAGGTGGCGCAGCGTAGCCAGCTCTGCCAGCAGCCGCTGCGCCGAGGCGCAGAGAGGGCAGTTACGGCGGCTCAGAAGGGTCAGTCGCTCAGTCGTCGTAGACGCCCCAGCCTTCCATGCGGAGGCGGTGACAGCGGTTCCAGTTCCAGAAGGCGCCCCCGGCCACCAGCCAGAAGCCAAGCTCGACGGCGACACCGACCCAGGTTGAGGCCGCCACCCGGTTGCCGGCGATGGCGAGCACGGAATAGACGATCAGCCGGATGACCACGATCACCACCAGTCCGACCATGATCACGAACGCCCGGCGCACAGTTCTTCGCTCAGCGCGTAGGCCCCGCCGGAGCTCGGTGGCGGTCGCGCTCTCGGCTCCTCTCAGACTCAACGGTGGTTCCGCTTGGGTGCCGCTTAGCCGGAGAGCTCCCCAAGTGGCCAGGAGACAAGCCAGCACCACCGGTACCAGCGCTTGCCAGGGCGCACCCAGGCGGAGAAAGTTCTGCCAGCCGCTAAGCCGCTGCCCATTGGCGTAGAGGCCGGTGAAATGTGTCTGCAGGGCGAACGAGATGATGCTGATCGCCAGCCCCAAGAGCACACTCACGGCAGCGACGGCGCTGACCAGGGGGTAACGCTGGACGCTGCGCAGAACCTGGGTGCGCGCCCGTCTCAGGGCCATGGCCAGATCCAGTCGAGGCGAGGTTTCAGCCACCGCTCAAACCAGCCCGGGATTCCAGGGAAAGGGCCACGAAAATCGCTCTACACGCGACATCGCTCTGATTCTGGACGGTCAGGACCGGCGCGCCGCCTAGAATCAGGCCGATGGGTTCGACCCCTGTCGGGCGGAGCCCTTCGCCCGAGACACTCAGGGCGCCGACGGTACGAGTCGCCACTTACAACATCCTGCTCGGCGGCGGTGGCCGCTGGCCCGAGATCACCAAGGTGCTGGCGGCAATCGATGCCGATCTGATCGCCCTTCAGGAGGCTGAGGACCGCGTCGCCGTGGAGCGGGCGGCAGCTGAGCTTGGTTATCAGGTGATCTTCGGAAAGGCGGCGGCCAATCCCCGCCATCAAGCGGTGCTCTCGCGCTTGCCGATCATCTCGTCGACCAACCACCAAGACCCGGCCGTCTTCCTGCGCAACTCTCTGGAGATCTGGGTCGAGACACCTCCGGGAAGCCTGCTCAAGCAGTTCTGCCTGCACACGGTTCACCTGACGGCGGCGTTTCACCGGCGCGGCCGGGCTGAGCCCGAGCGGGTGCGCGAGCTGACGGCGGTGCGCGCTCAGGCGGCCCGTCACCCCGATGTGGACCATCTCGTCCTGGGCGACTTCAACGCGGTCGCTCCCGGAGATCGCATCCAGGCAACTGAGTTCTTCGCTCAGATCAATCAGTGGCGCCGCAGTGGCGTTCTCCAGGGGGCCGGGGCTCTCGGTCCGGTTCCGCCGGGGCTGGCCCACCTGCGCTGGTGGCAGGACAGCGAGAGCCGAGACGCCGACGTCGAGGAACTGCCTGAGGCAGTGCGCAGTGGCTTGCCCCGCCTGCCCTGGCTGGTTCATCCCCTGCTCGAGGTTCTGCCCAAGGGTGAGGCTACCGATGCCGTGCTCGGCGCCCTCCTCCCCCGAGCGGCGGTTCGGAGCATGCTTCGAGCCGGTTACACGGACTGCCTGCGCAGCCTGCATCCGCGAGCCAGTTCCTTCACCTGCCCGTCCTACCGACCGGCCGTGCGGATCGACTACATATTCGCCAGCCGGGGCCTGGCTCCGCGGCTGACCCGGTGCGAGGTGGTGGGACGGTCGGGGGACCTGGCCCAGGTGGCGCGCCGGGCCAGCGACCACTTCCCGGTGCTGGCTGAGTTTCAGTTGGGCTCTCCCGCATCCTGACTCAGACGCGAGCCCATCTCCGGGAGCGGACCGGTCGTGGTTGAGCCCGAGAGTGGGCCGGGCTGGCTGCCGCCGCTGACCCTGCTGGCGGTTACCGCCGTCTTTGGTTGGACCTTCGTGGTCATCAAGGACGTTCTCACCGAATACCCGGTCCTGCCCTATCTGGGTTTGCGCTTTGGAGTCGCGCTTCTGGTGCTCGCCCTGGCTCTCCACCGCTGGCCGACGCTGGTCTCCTGGAGGGTGGCATTGCCGGTGGGAGTCGTTCTGGCTCTGGGCTACCTCTTCCAGACCGAGGGCATGGTGACCATCAAGCCGGGGATCGCCGGCCTCCTCACCGGGCTCTTCGTCGTCTTCACCCCCCTGGTGGACCGGCTCATCTTCCACACCCACCTGCGCATCAAGACCGTGCTCAGCGTAGTGGCCGCGCTCTGCGGCACCTTCCTGCTCACTGGTGCAGGCAGGGGCTTCAGCGTGGGCGACCTCCTGGTGGTCGTCTCGGCGCTTGCCTTTGCGATTCAGATCGTGCTGCTCAGCCGCGCTCGGCAGTCGCCCCTGGAGCTGGGGCTGGTGCAGATGCTCGTGTGCGCGGTGCTCTTCCTCTGCCTGGGAACGACCAGCGGGGTGCCCTATCCCCCGGTCAGTGGATCGGTCGCCTTCGCCCTCCTGGTGACTGGGGTCCTGGCCAGCGCTCTAGCGGTCCTGGCCCAGACATGGGCCCAGCAGAAGATGTCAGCCAGCCGGGCCGGATTGTTGTTGGCGGCGGAGCCGGCCCTGGCGCTCGCGTTCGCGGCCGTGTTGACCGGAGAGAGACTCGACTGGCTGCAACTGGCCGGTGCGCTGGTGCTCATGGCCGCGATCCTGGGCCACGAAATCTCCTTCAGCAACGGGAGCGCCCCGGCCCTCTGAAGCGCGCCCGCCGGTTTTCAGACCGCCCATATACTCGGCCCATGGTCAGGGCCGCCCGACAAGCGTCGATTCCCAAGGTCAAATTCGCACTGCTGGGGGGATCGGGGACGGGCACCCAAGGGTCGCCTGAGCTGGAACACGCGGTGCGCATGCTGACCCGAGACGTGGTCTACGCCACGCCCTTCGGCGAGACCCCGCCGATCACCCACTTCGAGTTGCCGCTGGATTCGGGAGGCGTCCGGGCGGTGCTCTTCTCCCGACCCTTCGCTGGTCTGGAGGGCTCGATCGCGTCCCGACCCAGCCATGAGCGAGCCGAGCAGGCCCTGGCTCTCTTTTGGGTCTTGCAACGGGCCGGGGTGACCAGGGTTGTCGCCGAGTCGGGAGCGGCTAGCATCACCCAGCACTTCCATCCTCGCGACCTGGTGGTTCCCCACGACTTCATCGACTTCACCCACCAGTACGGTGGCCAGCTGCAACCGGGAGCCATGCTGGTGATGCGGGATCCCTTCTGCCCGGAGGTCCGCGAGGCCCTCTGGCAGCGGTCGCGGCGCTTCGCCGCAGACAAGGCGACCAGGGTGTTCAACCGGGCCGTTCACGCAACGGTGGAGGGCCCGCGTTTCGAAACCGCCGCCGAGGTGGCCGCACTGGCCCGGCTGGGCGGCGACATCATCAGCCAGATCGTCACCCCCGAGGTCTACCTGGCTCGGGAGATTGGGGCCT
>PLDE01000294.1 GCA_003135035.1 Candidatus Dormiibacterota bacterium
CATGTAGAACTCGTCGAGGTTGCTCGAGGTGATGGCCAGGAAGCGGAGGCGCTCCAGGAGCGGGACCCGAGGATCCTGGGCTTCGGCCAGCACACGGGCGTCGAAGTCGAGCCAACTCAGCTCCCGGTTGATGTAGTTGGCGGGGTCGCCCAACCCGTTGCCACGATCGGTGCCCCCGGGTATTGGGAGCTCGACGATCTTGGCTGAGCGGGCCGAGCCCTTGGGGTGGCCTGCCGGATCTGCCGGCCGCCGGGCCTTCACTTCCGTCACGCTGGCTACGCTAACACTGGATCGCTGGCCATCGGTGTCAAGTCACGATCCGCTCGCACAATCGTCGGGGAGATGCAATTCGCCGTCTCCGAGTTACGATCAGGATGTGAAGATTCCCCTGCGCCGTGTGATCAGCACCGCCGCCGTCTTGGGCGCCCTGACCCTGGCTGGCTGCGCCAGCGGCACGGGTAGCACCGATGGCCCCGCCGGAGCAGTTCTGCAGGCGGCCAACCAGCGGGCGCTGGCGGGATCCTTTCAGGTTGCCTTCAGCGGGCAACTGCAGGTGGATCTCAGCGGCGTAACTCCCCCCGCCGGAGTCACCGCCGGCGAGTTGAGTCTCGTCCAGTCCGCCATCAACTCGACCGAACTGACCGGAGTCGCCCAGGTGCAGAATTCGAAAGAGGTCTCCCTGACCGTGTCCTTGAAGCCCTTGCTCACCCAGACCTGGCACGTGCTCTATCTGGCGGGTAGCGAGTACATCTCCGACAACGGCACCCAGTGGCACGAGGTTCCGGCCAGTTCCTCAAGCAAGGCGGCGGCCGGTGACGCGGGCCAGTACAAGTCAGATTTCAAAACCTGGGGTGATGATCTGCGCAATGAAGTAACCGTCACCAAGTTGGGGACGACGACGATCGCTGGAGAGCCGGTCGAGCACATCCAGACCGCGATCAGTGGCGCCAACCTGAATCAGGCCCTGGCCACCATCCTCAGCCAGGCTCTGGGCGGTCTGGGTTCGCAGGGGGCTTCACTGAAGTCGGATCTGCCCGCCATTGAGGGGCTGATTCAGTTCACCCAGGTCAAGTCGGACAGCTACGTCCTCACCTCAGACGGCGATCTGGTCCGCACGGATGTGACGGCTGGCTTGACGATAGACCTCTCCCAGCTCGCCGCGCTGGATCCCGCACAGACTGGATTGCCCACCGGCTCGGTACCGATAACCGCGACCTTCACCGCCAACTTCAGCGACTATGGACAGGACTTCAACCTGAGCAAGCCGAGCCATATCGTGGCCGGCCCCGTGCCCACGCCAAGCGGCTTGGGCAGTGCTTTCGGCCTGGGCTAGTCGTCCCGCGCCCGACTTTTCCTGCCGCCGTCCGCCTAGTTGGCATCTGGCCCCGCCGGCAGGGCGACCCGCAGCTGGCACCCAGGGCACGCAGGTGCGGCCGCCCGGGCCAGGACCGCGGCAGCTGACCCATCCGCTTGGTAGCTGAAAAAGGCTCCTCCGCTCCCGGTCATCGCCCAAGCCACTCCCGGGGACGCCTCCTGCAGACGGGCGAGGCTGACCGCCAGTTGGGGAACTGCCCGAAATGCCGCCGGCTGCAAGCCACTGCCGAAGAGGTCGCCGGGGAGCTCACCGCCGTCGTTGAGGGCATGCGCGAGCCTCACGATGCGGCTGCCGTCGGTGAAGTCTTGCGGCTCGGTGAGAGCGTAGGCGGCGGCCGTGGAAACTGCCCCCAGCACGACGATGAGGAAGGCACCCCGCTGCAGGGAAGGAGACGGGACCATGACGTCGCCGATTCCCTTCAGCCACCCGGTGCCGCCGCGGATCGAGAAGGGGACGTCGGCGCCACAGGCAAGGGCGACCTCGTTCAACTTGGCCCGAGGCAGTCCTGCGCCAGCCAGACGGAGCACCGCGGCGGCGTCAGATGACCCTCCCCCGAGGCCGCTCTGGGGAGGAATGCGCTTTTCCAAGGCGATCCGGGTGACCGGGACGTCGAGCCCATGCTCGCGCATCAGTACCGCGGCACGGACCGCTAGATTGCTGGGCCCGGTCGGCACTCGGTGCGCCTCCGGCCCCCAGACCTGGAGCTCGGGATCTCGGGGCGGCTGACCAGGGCCCTTTTGCTGGTCGCCTTCCAGAGCGACCACGTCACTCCAGTCGATGGTTTGAGAGATCGCCGATAGCTCGTGGTAACCATCTGGTCTCCGGCCGGTGAGCTCAAGGGCCAAGTTCAACTTGGCAGGAGCCCGGCCTAAGCGCAACACCGCCCTCACTCTAGCGTGGGTGGGAAGGGCCGGGTCCAGCCCGATTGCTATACTGCGGCGCTGGCCCGGCCCCTCAGTCGGCGCCATTCTGGCCCGGTTATCCGTGGCCTCCACCGCAAGCCGAGAGAGCATGGCAAACACCAGTTCAGCCCGCAAACGCATCCGGTCGGCAGCTCGCAAGCACGAGCGCAACCGCCGGGTTCGTTCGTCCGTGCGGACCGCCGTAGCCCGGGCCCGGCGGGTCATCGATGGTGCCGAAGAGGGCACCGCTGAGGAGCTGCTGAAGTTGGCCACATCGGCGCTCGACAAAGCTTCTGAGCATGGCATCCTGCATCCGCGCAACGTCAGTCGGCGCAAGTCTCGGCTGATGCGCTCCGCCTTCAAGTCAGAGAGCGCTGATAACGCGCCCGTGAAGGCGGCCAAACCAGCCGGCAAGCGGGCCTCTGCCCAGGGCACCAAGCCCAAGGCGGGGGCGACTACGCGCAAGGCGGCCGCCCCGCGCACCAAGCGTCCGGCGACCAAGACGGAGCGGACTTCGAGTTCCCAGCGGCGGGCGGCCGGCAGTGCCAGCAAGGAGCCCAAGACCAGCTGATCGCCGGGGCGGTCAGCCAGGTAGCTGGCTACTCAGTTCACTCGCCATCCCGGCGAGCAGTAGCTCCAGTCCCTCTTGACCGTCGACGGCGCCGGTTCTGGTGGCCCAGTCGAGATCGGCCAGCTCAACCAGCCAGCGCCGCAACCGAGTCTCGCCAGCGCGCTTCAGATGGCTGCGCAGTTTGTCCTCCTTCCAGGGAGGTAGGCCGGCGCCCGGCTGCTCTGCGAAGGAAACCAGATCCCGGAACGCCCGGGCCAGCGCCCCGACCACAACCGGGGGCGGCAGGTCGGACCGTCCGCTCATCTCGGCGAGTCGATCGCCCACCCGCCCGGGGTCCTCGAAGAGGGCGTCGGTGAGGCGGAAGAGCTCGGTTGGAGGCGCGGGCGGGACGAGCAGGAGGGCTTCCGCGTCGGAGACGCGCTCCTCACCCCCGGAGAATATCTCCAACTTCTCCAGTTCCTGGTGGAAGCGGCCCAGGTCTTGGCCGGCTACCTCGACGAGCCGGCTCACCACAGGCGCTCCCAGGCGCAGCTTGCCGGGACGGATCTGCTCATCGACGTAGCGCCGCAGCTCCAGACCCCGGGGCCGCTTGAGGAGGCGAACCTCGCCGCGCTGCGATCGGACCGCCTGGAGCAGGGGCGAGCTGGGCGTCAGGGTGCTCCGGCAGATGACCAGCACGGCTGTAGTCTCGAGCCGACCGGAGAGTGCAGCGATCAAAAGCTCGACCTCCTTGGCACTGCGCTGGCCACCGGCGATCTGAGGTGGGTCCCAGACCATGACCAAGCGGCGGAGGGCGAGAAAGGGGGGAGTGGCCACGCTGCGGGCGATGGCGTCGAGGTCGCGGGAGGAGCGGAACTCCTCCAGGCCCAAGTCGGCGACGAGATCGCTGCTCAACTGGCCGCGCAGGCGCTGGGCGGCGGAGGTTACCAGGTAGGGATCGTCGCCGTGCAGCAGGACCAGGGGCTCGACCACGAGGGAATTATCCAGCGGTCCAACTCCCGAGCCCGCGGGATCGCGGTTAGGAGTTGCCTTGCGGAGGGTGCTCCCGTCAGCATTGGGGCGAAGTGCTGCTGTCCTCGCTCGCCACTCCGCTCCCGAGGCTGCCCTTCGGCACCCTAGGAGCCCAGATCGCGATCGGCGGGGTGTTCCTCATCCACATCGCCATCGTGGGATTCATTCTGGCGGCCACCGCCATGGCCCCCTTCATGGAGCTGGCCGGCCGTCGCCGCCACGACGAGATGTGCCTGCGCTATGCCCGGGGCCTCTCCAAGGCCATCATCTATCTCTACAGCTTCGGAGCCACCTGGGCGGTCCTGGCCGTCTTCCTCCTGGCGGGACTCTACGGCCGCCTGATCGGCACTCTGCTCAATGAGCTCCTGCTGCCCCTGACCATCGCCTTCGCCAGTTTTTTCGTGGGCATCCCGCTGCTCCTGCTCTACGTCTACTGCTGGGATCGGGTCTCACCACGGGTCCATCTGGCCATTGGCTTTGCCTTCGCTGCCGTCCAGTACGTCTTCTTGTTCACCATCGTTGAACTGGACAGCTACGTGCTCACCCCGGGCACCGCAGTCAGCGCGGTGGGAGCCGCCTTCTCGCCCAGCTATCCCTGGCTCTTGCTTCACTACGCGGGAGCCAACCTCTCCTGGGCGCCCTTGCTGCTGGCGGGGATCGCTGTGTGGCGTGGTCGGCGGGCCAAGTCAGCGGCGGAGATCACCTACCAGCGCTGGGCCGCCCGGATCAACTTCGCGATCGGCTCGATCTTTCTGCTGGCCCAGCCGATCACCGGATTCATGCTGGCGGAGACGGTCAAGACGAGCTCGCTACCGGCCTTTGACAACCTCTTCGTCCTCAACTCTGCCTCACTTTTCATCGGCCAGGTCGCGCTGCTGGCCGTGCTGGTGGTGGGAGCCAACCTGGTGTTCTGGCGTCACAACCAGACGGGCCCGACGGGCGGGGGAGGGGCGGGGCCCCTGACCGTGATCGCCCTGCTGGGGATGGCTGGTACGGCACTGCCGGCCGCGGTGATCCCGTCCAACCTGGTGGTGCTGCGCTACGTCGCTCTGCTGATCGCCTTTGTGGCCACGGCGATCAATCTGGTTGGCTATCTGCGCTCCCTGCACCGAGGCGGAATCGCTGATCGAATCAACCCCATGGCCGGCCGGGTTATCGGAGTGGTCGGGGTATGTGCTTTGGTGTTGACCCTCTACATGGGCGTGATCAAAGAAAACGCCAAGCTGCCCTGCGGGATCGATGCCACCACCGGTCAGGACTCCTGCCTGCTCAGCCTGCCCCAGTCGGCCCAGAACTTCACTGTTCCCAAGGGCTATCAACCGTGAACTACCAGGATTTCGAGTCGGCCTGGTACCTCGGCCTGCTGATCACCTCCTACTTCTGCGTGATGCTGACGGGCTTCTTCATGGTCGTCCGGCACGCCCGTCAGCTAGCCAGCGAAGAGGGGCCGCTGCTCGCCTTGATGGCGGTCACCGCAGGCGCCTTCACCTTTCTCTTTCTGCTGGGGGTCCTTTTGGCCCTGCTGGTGGGCATAGTGGTTTTGGCCGGTGGCTGACAGCGCTCAGGAGCTGGCCAAAAAGCGGATCTCGCGCCGACGTTTCATGATCGTCGGCATCAACGCCGTCGGTGCCGGCACCGCCCTCCTCATCGCGGCGCCGATCGTTGGCTCGGTGCTGAGCCCGCTCTTCGCCAAGCGCAAGACCCCCTGGGTGCTGGTGGCGGATATCAGCCAGGTCCCGGTCGGGGTGCCCACCGCCTACGTTGTCAACCTGCCCATCGATGAGGGCTGGACGGTTCCACCAGTTCCACGGACCGTTTATGTGGTCAAGCTCAACCTCAATGGCAGCGTGGAGATGCTCACCTTGTCCAACGTCTGCACGCACATGCAGTGCGACGTGCACTGGGACATCAACCTCAAGCAATTTCTCTGTCCCTGCCACGGCGGCCTCTACAGCATCACCGGGGTCAACATCGGCGGTCCGCCGCCCTGGCCACTCTTCCGCTATGAGCACAAGCTGGTGGGCAGGACCCTCTACATCCGCAACGTACTGACGGGGGCCTAGGTGTCCAGCCCCAGCCAACCGCCCCGGAGCGCCCTGGTCGCCAAACTGACGCGTCCCGTCGCGCGGCCTCTGGCGGCCACCTACCGCTGGGTGGATGAACGCATGGGAATCTCCGACCTGACCCACCAGCTGCTC
Source organism: Candidatus Dormiibacterota bacterium (assembly GCA_003135035.1). Classification (GTDB taxonomy): domain Bacteria; phylum Chloroflexota; class Dormibacteria; order Aeolococcales; family Bog-877; genus Bog-877. The sequence goes on from PLDE01000294.1 coordinate 6,058, forward strand.
TACGAGGCGGTCCCCCGTCGGGGTGCCTGGAGCTACTCGTTGGGCAGCGCCACTTTGATCATCATCGTGCTCCAGATCGTCACCGGCATGTTCTTGCTCTGGACCTACGTGCCCTCCACCACCGAGGCCTGGGAGAGCCTCAACTTCATCGAGCACCACGACGAATTTGCCGCAATTGTGCGGGGCATGCACCTCTGGGGTGCCTATGTGCTCCTCTTCGTCATCGGCCTGCACATGATTCGCACCTTCGTCAGCGGTTCCTACAAGAAACCCCGCGAGCTCAACTGGATCGTCGGTGTCATCCTCTTTCTACTGGTGCTCGGATTGGGCATCACCGGAGCCATGCTGCCCTGGGACCAAGCCGCCTACTGGACGGCCACGGTGGTCACCCACGTGGTCGACTACATCCCCTTCTTCGGCAACTGGACCCAGGAGATCCTGCGCGGGGGTCCGCAGATGGGCCCGGAGACCCTGACCCGCTTCTTTGCCATCCACATCTGGCTGCTACCGGCTTTGCTGGTGCCGCTGATCGGCCTTCATCTGATCCTGCTTCGCCGTCACGGCGAGCACGGTTCCTGGGTCAACTACGAAGGGGTGGAGTCTGAGACAGAAGGTGAGCGGGCGACGCGGATGGCGGAAGCGGAGTACCCGTACCCGGCGGTCCCCAGCGACCCGGGCTACGCCGTGCCCATGGATCTGGACGACTTCTTCCCCTCCCAGGTGTTCAAGGACGCCACCGTCAGCTTCGTCCTGGTTCTGATCATCTTCGTCATGGCGGTGGTGGTCGGAGCGCCCCTTGAGCGCGCCGCCAACCCGGCCGCTCTCAACTACGTGCCCACCCCGGAGTGGTTCTTCCTGCCCCTCGACCAGCTTCTCGTCCAGTTCCCTCAGGCCTGGATGATCCCGGTCGGGGTCTTCGTGCTGCCGGGGATCGGGACCACGCTGTTGATGCTGGTACCGTTCCTGGATCGCTCCCCGGAGCGCGAGCCCTGGCGCCGGCCGGAGGTGATGGTGCCAGCACTCTTCGCCATCCTCTTTCTCATATTCGAGGCTCTACTCGCCGTGAACCGGCTCTTCAACCTATGACACCCCCCACCTTGGTGGCCGCCGCCTCGCCGCACCTGGTCGCCATCCCCATCTCCACCGGGATGGCGACGGCGCTGGTCGCCTTGCTGATGCTGACTCACATCCAGTTTGCCGCCTTCCAGCAGGGCGGTTACATCATTTTGGCGGTCACGGATTTCATCGGCTGGAAGGGCAAGGACGCCCGCAAGGACCGCTTCTCCAAAGGCTTGGTGACTGTCCTAGGCGCCACCTTCGCATTCGGTTCGACCCTGGCCATCTTCGCGACGCTGATCCTTTTCCTGGGCCTCTGGAGCCAGTTCTTCGTGGAACTGGTACGGATCATGTTCTGGCCCCTCATCGTCGAGGCAATCGCCTTCGTCGGGGAGATCATCTGCCTCTACACCCTCTACTCCCAGTGGGACAAGTTGGGTCGGGTGCGTCCCTTGCGGGTGGGCTTGGAGTTGTTGCTGTTCATCAACGCCTCCATACAAATGCTGGCGATCAATGTGGTCGCCTCCTACATGCTCACTCCACGGCCCTCAAACAGCCTGGCTCTGAATCTCCTCAATCCCACCGAGATTCCCCTGGAGTTGCACCGATTCGTCGGCAACATCGCCTTCGACGGGGCGATGATCGCCTTGGTCGGTGGGATTCGCCTCCTGCTCGCCAAGGGTCCCGAGGGCAAGGCCTACGGTGACTGGATCGGCCACTACGGCCTCGTCTACGCGGTGGGATTCACCATCGCGCAACCGCTGATCGGCTGGGAGTACGCCAAGGAGATCCAGCTCCACGCCTACGCCTCCTGGTACAGCATGATGCTGGGCGGCCTGAGCGTGGCCTTCCTGTTCCAGGTCTTCCTGCTCGGCGCCATCTTCACCGTGGGCATCTTTTACCTGTGGCGTCGGGTCAGAGCGAGCGGCTTCCGCGCGCCCACCCTGGCCGTCTGCGCCGCCTTGTCGTTTGCCTCATGGCTGCTCATCGCCACACCCTCGTCGCTGGCCTGGAGCTACGAGGACGTGGTGGCCGCCAACGCCAACGTGCCCATCTGGCAGGGCGGTCTGATAATCCCTTGGGGACAGATGATCCCCTTCAAGCTGGTCGCACTGATCGTCTTCACCGGCGTCGCCATCGTTGCCGTCACTGTCTACTTGAAGCACGTCAGCAAGGGGGAGCTGCGCTGGGGGGACGCCGGGCGCGGCCAGGCGGCAGCTCTGATCACAGTCGCGATCGCCATCAGTTTGATGATGGCCCTGATGGGTTATATCCGCGAGCACAGCCGAGCGCCCTTCCTGATCACCGACAAGGTGCTGATCAATCAGCAGCAGAACTTCAATCCACCGAGCTCAGCTGGACCGGCCCTGGACGGACCAGCTGGCGTGGGCATCATCATGCCCTGGGACTCCGGGCCGTGAGGCTGGTAATTCGACCGATCAAGCCGGCGCCGGAGGAGTACGCGGCGGTCACCAAGGAGCCGATTCCGACGTCCCTGGTCACCTACTTCGAGGTGCGCAGTTTTGCCTTTCCCGACCGCCCCACCATCGATCGGCTGCCCGTCTCGGTGCGACTGGCGGCGGTCGGCAACGGGATCAAGTCGCGGCTGACCCTGATGTCGGACCTGCTGCGGCGGCTGGAGGCTCTGGAGTGGCAGGTCCACATCGTCGGCGACGATGTGGTGGTGACCACCGACCTCTCCGTCGAGGAGGGCTGGCAGACGCTGCGCCGCCAGGGAGTCTCCGACCAGCTGCTGCCCATGCTGCAGAAGGGGAGCGACCTACCGCCGCGAATAATGCCCAGCCGACGGCCCCAGCCTGACTCGCCCCCCGCCCTCTGAGGGACGGCGCCTTACTGAAAGTCGCGAATCGCCCGGGCGCCCTCAGTTGAGAAGGGAGCGCCCACCAGCCAGTCGCCGGCATTGCCTTCCTCGACCACCTGGACCTGGACCGAATGTTCCGGTGCCCCGGGGTTGGAGACGCGTACGGTAGCCAGCACGTCGTTGGCGGAGACGACCTTGAGCGCCACCACCTTGAAGGTGGCATGGCTGGAGTTGACCCCGTTGAAGAAGGTGTCGTACTGGGTCCGCGTCTCGGCATTCCGGCTGAGCAGGGTGTAGGCGTAGGCGACCGAATGGGCACTGACATCAGTCAGCCAGTTGTGCAGAGCGGCATCTGCCTGGGGGGCGGGACCGACGCAGGCAGCCAGCAGAACCCCGCCCAGGGCCAGGGCCGGTCCCGCCCCCCAAGCCCATCTCAGGCGCCGGTGGCTAACCCTTGACAATGACTGTGCCCTGCATGCCCGGGTGGAGAGTGCAGTAGTAGTCGTAGGTGCCCGGAGTGAGGAACTGCACTGCCCATCGGTAGCCAGCTCCCTTGGTCGGGGAGTTGATCAACTCCTGGTCGATCCACCAGACGTTGTGCTGGTCGTACTGGTCGGTCCAGATCCACTCCACGACCGCTCCCACCGGCACCGTCATCTGGTCGGGCACGAAGGAACCCACGGTGTTGACGTTGTGGTAGATGATCACCCGGTACTCGGGGTTTTTCGGAGGTACGGGAATGGCCTTGATTTTGAGATTGGCGTCAGGTTGAGTGACCTGGTTACCAGGCTGGGCCTGAATGTGGGCCGTGCCGGGGGTTCCGGCGTCGCCGAAGAAGCTGCAGCCGGCCAGGAGCGAGCCCAAGACCAAGCCGACAACCATGGCACCGGTACCGCGACCTCGCAGTCGCGCAGCCGTGCTTCGCAATCGGGCCGCCAGCATGGATTTAGGATAGCCGCCCTGGACCACGCCGCGAGGCTTCCATGAGCGACGCGGTGGCGGTGCCATCCGGAACGGACCTGCCGCACACGCCGAAGCAGCGAGCGCTGGCCACGGTGGCCGCGCTGGCCGAGAAATACCCGGCCGCCTGTGCGCTCAGCCACTCCAGTCCGCTGGAGCTCTTAGTCGCCACCATCCTCTCCGCCCAGACCACCGACCAGAAGGTCAACCAAGTGACTCCCGCCCTCTTCGCCCGTTATCCCGACGCCGCCGGATACGCTGGGGCCGACCCGTCCGAACTGGAGGGATTGATCCACGCGACCGGCTTCTTTCGGGCCAAGTCGCGGGCGCTGATAGGCATGGGCAAGGTGCTCTGTGAAGTATTCGACGGACAGGTACCGGCCACCATGGAGGGTCTGACCCAGCTGCCCGGGGTAGGTCGGAAGACGGCCAACGTGGTCCTGGGCGTGGCCTTCGGCAAGCCCGGCTTCCCCGTCGACACCCACGTGGCCAGGCTCACCCATCGCCTGGGAATTGTTCGGGTCCAGGATCCGGTCAAGATCGAGCGAGAAGTGTGCCGGATGGTGCCGCCTGTGGAGTGGACCGACCTCAGCCTGCGCCTGATCCTGCACGGCCGGCAGGTCTGTCTGGCCCGCCGGCCCCACTGCGAGGTCTGCCTGCTTGAGTCCTGGTGCCCTTCCTCCTCACTCAGAGCGAAGGGCCGGGTAGGGAAGCGACCTAGCGATCGTGGAAGTGGGGCTCGCGGTGCTCCCGGAGAGCGCTCCAGCCCTCGCGGGCGTCCTCGCTAGCCAGCGAGTCGGCCTGCGCCTCGGTCTCAAAATCGAGAACCTGAGCCAGGCCCGCTCCCCCTTCCGCCAGGGCCAAAGAGCGCTTGAGATTGCCCAGCACCGGAGCGGGTAGGGCCGCCAGCGAGACCGCCCACTCCAAAGCGGCCCCTTGGAGTCGGTCTGCCGGTACGACCCGGCTGGCCAAGCCCAGCTGCCAGGCGCGCTGGGCGTCCATCGGTTGCCCGAGCAAGAGGATCTCTCGGGCGGCTCCCGGGCCGACCACCTGCGTGAGCATCCAGGTCGCGCCACCACCGGGATGGATGCCCAACTTGAGGAAAGGGGCAGCCAGTCGTGCGTCGTCGGCGACGATGCGCAGGTCGCAGCAGAGCGCGAGGTTGAGACCGGCACCGATGGCTGGGCCAGCGATCGCCGCTATGGTGGGAATGGCGAGGTCACGCAGATCTAGGAAGGCCCGGTAGTAGTCCCGCAGGACCCGGCGCTTGGCGGCTGGATCAGAGGCATTCGCGCCCAGCGCCCCGAGGTCTGCTCCGGCGCAGAAGGCTGAGCCGGCACCGGTCAGGATCAGGGCCCTTGTCGTCTTATCGTCAGCCACCTGACCGACCGCGCTTCGGAGAGCCTGGGCCAGCTCTTCAGTCAGCGCGTTGCGATGCTCGGGCTGATTCAGGGCTAGATGGCTGACTCCCGGGGCGGGCCGCGACCAGACGACCAGCGAGGACCCGGAATCCGTCTCTGCGGGAGTCACCAGGCGAGCATAGCGAGGCTCCCGGCGCTTGAATCTGGTGAAGCACCCATCGCTATACTCGGAAGCCCCTGGCGAGTTCACGGACCAGGCTGGCAGCGGGGTGGAAATTGACCGAACGCTCGGCTGCGCGAGCCGTGGTCCTTGCCGCCGGCAGGGGGACGCGGATGCGGTCCCAGGTGGCCAAAATCTGGCACACCGCTGGGGGACTGTCTCTCTTGGAGCATGCGCTGCGCGCCGCCGAAGCGGCGACCTCAAGCCGTCCCATCGTGGTCGTTGCGGACCTCGATGACCACCTTCTGGCCAATCTTGCCGAGCGGGTGGACCTGGTCCACCAAGCTGATCCGCGGGGCACCGCAGCTGCCCTGGCCGAGGCCCGACCCGGGCTGGTGGGGGAGAAGGTTGCCCTGGTGCTTCCCGGGGACATGCCCCTGCTCAGCCCCGGTTCTCTGCAGAGCCTGGTCCGGACCATCGGGGAGCGGGGGGTGGGGGCGGCGGTGCTCACCGCCACCGTGAGTGATGCCCGCGGCTATGGCCGGATAGTTCGATCAGTGGATGGGGGTCTGGCCGGCATCGTCGAAGACGCCGACGAGCCTTGGGACGGCACCCCGGCCGAGGTCAACCTAGGCGCCTACGCCTTCGCGATCGACGGACTCTGGGACGCCCTGGACCAACTCACCCCTGACAACGCCCAAGGCGAGCTCTATCTGAGCTGGCTGCCGGAGCGGGTGAGGGGCGGCGCTGTCACGGTCGCGGTTGCCGACTTGGACGAGGCGATCCAGGTGAACGATCGGGTTCAACTGGCCCAAGCAGAGGCGGCCCTGCAGGGGCGGACGCAGAGGCGCCTGATGCTGGCCGGGGTGACGATCACGGATCCCAGCGCCACCTGGATCGACTGCGATGTCGAGGTAGGCCAGGACACGGTGATCGCCCCGGGCACGGTTATCCGGGGCCGGAGTCGGATCGGATCCGCCTGCCTGATCGGACCCTTTGCTGAGCTGGAGGAGGTGGAAGTAGGTAATGGCTGCCGGATCGGCCGGTCCCACCTCAGCGGTTGTAAGCTGGCCGACGGTGTGGATGTCGGCCCTTTCAACCGCGTTCGCCCCGAATCCGTCCTGGGCCGTAAGTCGCACCTCGGAACCTTCACCGAGGTGGTACGCAGCCGGGTCGGTGAGGGGAGCCAGATTCCCCACCTCAGCTACGTCGGCGATGCCGAGGTGGGCAGCGATGTCAACTACGGCGCCGGCAGTATCACCGCCAACTGGGATGGCCAAGTGAAGCATCGTACGGTTATCGGCGACGGCGCCCGGCTGGGGAGCGGGACCATCTTGGTCGCCCCCGTGGAAGTGGGTGAGAGCGCCTATAGCGGGGCGGGCTCGGTGATCACCGGCGATGTGCCGGCGGGTTCGCTGGCGGTGTCCCGGGCGCGCCAGCGAAACGTTCTGGGTTGGGTGGCCCGACGCCGAGGCAAGACTGGTGAGGAGGTGCAGAAGTGAACGGATCCGAGGGCCCGCTGATGCTCCTCTGCGGCACCTCCAACCCCGACCTCGGTCGCCGCATCGCCGAGGAGGTTGGGGTTCCCCTGGCTCCCATGGAGGTAACCCGTTTCGCGGACGGAGAGTTCGACGTCAAGATCGGGGAGTCGGTGCGGGGTCACGACGTCTTTCTGATCCAGTCGACCTGTCCGCCGGTGAACGACAACTACATGGAGCTGTTCGTCATCCTCGACGCTCTGCGCCGAGCCAGCGCTGCGCGCATCAATGCGGTGATGCCCTACTACGGCTACGCTCGCAAGGAGAAGAAGACCCAGGCCCGCGACCCCATCTCCGCCAAACTCATGGCCAACTTCCTGCAGGTCGCCGGAGCTGAGCGGATGATAGTCCTCGACCTCCACGCGGAGGCGATTCAGGGTTTCTTTGACATCCCCGTGGACGCGCTCACCGCCAGCAAGATCCTGGCCGCCCACCTCCGGGCGCGGCATGGCCGCCAGCCTCTGGTGGTGGTCTCCCCCGATGTCGGCGGAACCGCCCGAGCCCGGGCCATCGCGCGCCGTCTGGACTCCCCCCTGGCAATCATCGACAAGCGACGTCCCCGCGACGATGACATCGAGATCCTCAACGTGATCGGCGAGGTGGAGGGAAGTCGTTGTGTTTTGGTGGACGACCTCATCTCCACCGCCTCCACCCTGGCCGGGGCGGCCAACGCCCTGATCAGCAAGGGGGCGACTTCGGTGGATGTCCTGGCCACGCACGGGGTGCTCAGCGATGGCTCGCTGGGAAAACTGGAGGAGGCTCCCGTCGACGAGGTGGTGGTTACCGACAGCATTCCACTGTCCAAGGAGATGGCTGAGAGCGGTAAGGTGACCCAGGTGTCGGTGGCTCCCCTGATCGCCGAGGCGATCGTCCGGGTCCATGAGGGAAGGAGCGTCTCAGCGCTGTTTCGATGATCGGATTCGCCTGCTAGACTCGGTCGGAAGATGAGCTCTGGCTCACCCGACGCCATACCAACCGTGCCGCTGATCCGGCGCCCCTGGAGGAGGGTGGAAGAGCCACCAGCTGGGATCGTCTCAGTCGGGTACCGTTGAGCTCCCTCGAGGGCGGGCGCAAGTCGATCACAGCGCTCTCATGAGCGGATGGCTGGTCGTTGTCCTGGTGGTCGCCCTGGTGCTCGCCGGGCTCTCCGCGACTGCTGAGACCTCACTGACAGCGGTCAGCCGAATCTGGCTCCGCGGTCGTCGCGCCGAGGGCGACAAGCGGGCCGCCCTAGTGGAGAAGCTCCATCGCACTCCGGGGGGCTATCTAGGCACGATTCTGGTCACCAACACCCTGGCCCTGATGTTGGCGTCATCGTCGGCGACGCTCTTGGCGGAGCAGCACTTGGGAGCTGGGGCCGCCCTCTGGTCGGCGGTGGCCCTGGCCATCTTGGTGCTTCTCTTCTGCGAGCTGGGTCCCAAAACCTATGCCCTCCAGCACAGCGAGTCGATGTCGCGCCGGGTTGCCCGGCCGGTGGCGCTGACCACCCGCCTGCTGACCCCAGTGGTAGGGGTCCTCACCAGCATCTCGTCGTTCGTCTTCCGGGTACTCCCCGGCGACAGTGGCCGGCGCAACCCCTTTCTCACTGAGGAGGAGTTGAAAGAGTTGGTCCTGGCCAGCGAGCAGGCGGGCGTGGTCGAGGAAGAGGAGCGGGAGATGATCCACGGGGTCCTCGAGATGACCGATAAACCCGTCCGCGAGGTGATGGTGCCCCGGGTGCAGATGGTCGCCCTGCCCTCCGACTCCACCGTGGACGAGGTGATCGCTGAGATCCGTGAACATGGCCACAGTCGAATCCCCGTCTACGAGGAGACTATCGACAACATCACGGGCGTCATCTACGCCAAGGACCTGCTTGCGACCAGGGGCCAGAGCGGTTCGTCGGAAGCGCGGGTGGGAGTACTGGCTCGGCCGCCGACATTTGTGCCCGAGGCCAAGCGCTTGGGCGAGTTGCTCCAGGAGA
>PLDE01000166.1 GCA_003135035.1 Candidatus Dormiibacterota bacterium
CTTTGTCGGCAATATCAACCAGCTCTCCAAGATCGGCCGAGTTCCAGCGCAGTGGCCAGTCGGCTCGGGCCGAGGGTTCGTTCATAGCCCGGGCCAACAACTCCGATGCCAACTCGCCAAGGGTCTTGCCCTGGCTGTGTCCTCGCCGCCTCAACTCCTCGAGCACGCCTGCCTCAAGATTCAACGTAGTCCGTGGCACGCACCACACACTAGGCGATCGTGGAGCTGATATCCAGTCAGGCCTTGCTCCAACGCAGAAGGCAACCGAAAGCGTCGGCATCTGAGCTAAGTGGCAGCCTCGCCGAGATCAGTTTTGACCACCCACCTATCATTCGGGTGTGAGAGAAACGCTGCCGATCAGGGCGGTTGGTGAGTGCGACACCTCCAAGTCCAGAGTTGTATGCCTGTGCTTGACTTGGGCTCGCCCGGTGCTGGTGCGTGGGAGGGCTGCGCTGGCAATCCCGCTGTGATCACACAGCCGGAGCTGGCCCTTGGCTCCAGCGTCAGGTGACCAGCCGCTTGCGACCGTTGCTGAGCAACGAAGACGGCGAGCTCCGAACCGCTCCCTCTGGATGGGAGGCACTCGGGCAGAGCGGGTGGCGGCCGCAGGAGATCTCGGCCTGGATCGCGCTGCCACCCCAGGCGACCTTGATGCACTTGCCCCAGCGGGAAGCTCTCGGCCGACGCCGGGGAGGAACGGCCGTGCAACCCATCGGCGCCGGTGCTCTCGCGGTGGCGGCGGTACTGCCGGTGGGATACCTCAGGCTTCTCTTTCCCGCTTATCGTTCTCAGGGTCGAACGGCACGCCCGACCCTGCCCCTCTACGGGTACTGCGCCGCCGCCGAACTCGATGGGGAGGTGGTGGTGGCCGCTTCGCGCAGCGATGACTTCTCGCCGTGGACAGGGCGCCGACCCTCCCAGGAGCGGCTCACCGCCGCGGTCGAACAGGCGCAGCGGCAGATGTCGCGGAGTCGGGTCATCGCTCAGCTCTCCGTCTGCGCTTTGCAGCACAACTGCCTGACGGCCCAGAACACCTTCCTGCGTCGCTACGAAGGTGCGTTACCCACGTCGGCGGCGTGCAACGCCGACTGTCTGGGATGCATCTCGCTGCAGACCGACTCGGGAGCTCCCACCCCCCAGCCGCGAATCCCCCGGGCACCCACCGCCGAAGACCTGATCCAGGTGGGGACCTACCACCTGGATGGTGCCCGCGAGCGTGGTGAGGCGGGCATGCTCAGCTTCGGTCAGGGTTGCGAAGGAGAGCCCCTGCTGCGCGAGAGAGCGCTTCGTCCCGTGGCCCTTGAGCTCAGCCGCAGGTACCCCGAGGCGACCATCCACGTGAACACCAACGGCAGTCGGCCGGCCGCGCTAGAACGTCTGATTCGAGCCGGTGTGAACAGTGTTCGGATCAGCGTCTTTAGTTTTCGCCAAGACCTCTTCGCGACCTACTATCGNNGTTACGCCATCGAAGAGGTGTTGGAGTGCGCCCGGAGGGCGCGCCGCTTGGGTGCCCAGCTGACCATAAATTTGCTTACTTTTCCCGGGGTTTCTGACACGCCCAAGGAGATCGCCTTGACCTTGCGCACGCTCCGCCAACTCGAGGTCGAGCAGGTCCAACTGCGCACCTTGAACGCGGACCCCTTGTGGCTCATGGCGCAACTGCCGCCGCTTGCCCCCGGGATAGGTCTGCCGTCTCTCACAGCGGCCCTGCGCCGCGAATTGCCAGCTGTCCGACTGGGCAACTTCACCCGGCCATTGGCGGCCACGGCAAGCCGGCGCGAGCGGGAGCCGGTGAGGAGCGCCTGAGGGCAGCTGGTTGGCGATAGTTCGGCCTGGCCTATGATCGGGCCATGAGTTCGCCTCCCGAGGGCCGGGACGGCTTCGGGTGGATCGGTGCATCGCCTGCGACCGCTCCGGCTGAGCGCCCGCCCGAGCTAGGTGATCAGCACCTCCAGCCACCGTCTCCGGGATCGTGGGGCAGCGGCTATTCACCGCCGTCGCCAGAGCCAGCTACGCCGGCTCGGCGGCGGGGGATACTTGGCACTATCCTGGCCGGCGGCTTGGCCGTCCTCAAGGGCGGCTACCTGCTCCTCAAGCTGGGGGCATTCAAGGGAACGCTGATCACCATGCTGATCAGCGTCGTCGTCTATTCCATCTTCTTCGGGCCGCTATTTGCCATCGGCTTCGTGCTCCTTCTGCTGGTGCACGAGATGGGCCATTACCTGATGGCCAAGCGCCTGGGGCAGTCGGTCTCGGCACCGGTCTTCATCCCCTTCCTGGGGGCGCTCATCAACATGCGCCGCCAACCCGCCTCGGTCCAGCAGGAGGCGACCATGGCGCTGGCCGGACCCACCGTGGGCACGGCGGCCTCCTGGCTGTGCCTCCTCATTGGCGTGAGCCTGCACTCCGAGTTCTGGGCGGCTCTGGGCTACCTGGGGTGCCTGCTCAACCTCTTCAACCTGATCCCGGCCACCCCTTTGGACGGCGGCCGGGTCACCGCGGCCGTCTCCAAGTGGGCCAATCTGGTCGGGCTGGCCATCCTCGGCCTCTACGCCCTCTGGGCCTTCACCTCGGGGACGGCGGTCAGCCCGGTGATCGCGATCATCGTCATCTTCGCCATCTTCGGAACCGTTTCCCGGTTCCGCCAGGCCAAGCGCATGCCCGAGTACCTGGCCGTGCCCACCCGGGAGCGCTGGGTTTTTCTGGGCTGCTACCTGGCCATCGTCCTCATCGCCGCGCTGGGAGTGGTCAAGGGTTACCCCTACCTCAGCTACGTGCACACAGTGCACATCCATCTGCCGTTTAGCTTCTGAAGCTGCCTGGTAGACTCGGATCAGCACCATGAAGGCAATTCATCCCGAGTACTTCCACGACACTGCGGTGAGCTGTTCCTGTGGGAACACCTTCACGACAGGGTCTACCCAGAAGACCCTGCACACCGAGGTCTGCAGCGTCTGCCATCCCTTCTTCACCGGGCAGCAGCGGATCGTCGACACCGGGGGCCAGGTTGAACGCTTCCGCCGCCGGGCCCAGCTCGCCCAGCAGCAGTAGCTCGACCCGCGGCTCAAGTCGGCCCAAGGGGTTGTCGCCCAAGTGTCGCAAGTCCAGCGCCCAAGCCGAATCGCTTTGCGTGTGGCCGCTAAGGTGAGGATCGTGCCTGGAAAGTCCTTCACCTCGTCTTGCGGCAGGGTCGGTTCGCCCAGGCGCACCGCGTTTCTTCAGGGGTCCGTCTGATGCTCGCGCCCGGTCTGGAGGCGAGGCTGGAGGCGGTGCGGGAGCGCTCAGAAGCCATCGCGGCGCAGCTGCAGAATCCTGAGGTGAGCCGCGACCCCGGCCAGCTCGAGAGGCTTGGCAAAGAGCAGGCGGAGCTGCGCCCGGTCGTCGAGGCGCTGGCCTCCCTGCGCCAGGCACAGGGAGCCGAGGCCGAGGCCCGCAAGCTGGCCGGCAGTGAGGCGGACGCGGAGATGCGCTCCTTCCTGGAGGCGGAAGCGCGCCAAGAGCAGGAGACGGCGAACCAGCGCCTGGCGGCTCTCAAGGTCTTGCTCCTTCCCCGCGATCCCGACGATGACCGGGATGCTGTGGTGGAGATCCGCTCCGGTACCGGCGGAGACGAGGCGGCGCTCTTCGCCGCCGACCTGATGCGCATGTACCTACGTTTCGCGGAGCGGCGGCGCTGGCACGTCGAGCTTCTCGACACGTCGGCGACCGAGGGGGGCGGCTTCAAGGAAGCGTCCTTCGAGGTGCATGGCAAGGGCGCCTATGGCACGCTCAAGTTTGAGAGCGGAGTGCACCGGGTGCAGCGGGTTCCCAAGACCGAGTCCCAGGGCCGCAT
>PLDE01000168.1 GCA_003135035.1 Candidatus Dormiibacterota bacterium
CCCTGGTCGGCGTGGCCATGCTCCGACTGCTCTGGGGCCGGGTCGCCGTTTCAATTGGGGACGCTCGGACCAGCCCCCATCCCGGGGTGACCCCGCTGGCCGCGGTGAGCATCGAGGCGCTCCTGACCGCGGTGCTGATCCTGGCGATCTTCGCCTTCACCTCCTCGGAGAAGACCGCCCGTTGGACGCCCCTGGCCCTCTGGATCGTGATCGCCCTCTTGGTCTGGCGGGGCGCGCCCTACACCGGCTGCAGCATGAATCCGGCCCGAAGTCTGGCGCCAGCAGTCATCTCGGGAATCTATTCCTCTTTGTGGATCTACCTGATCGGTCCCCCACTGGGTGCCCTGGCCGCCGCCGTTCTCTTCGTGCGAGCTCCTTTGGGGCTGCGCCCGGTGACCGCCAAGCTCTTTCACGACGCCGCCTATCCCAGCGTGTTGGGAACCTCCCTCCGGGTGCGGGCTCGGAAGGGGTCCCGCAGCTGACCGTCTCGGGCCCGGCTTCTCAGCCGGTGGAGCGGGGCTGGTAGGCGCCGAAAACCACCCGGAGTCGGTTGCAGATCTCGCCCAGGGTGGCACCGGCCCGGAGGGCGTCGGCCATCACAGGCAGCAAGTTGGCACTTCCCCGGGCGGCGTTCTCAACTTTCTCCAGAGCCAGATCCGTGGCCGCCTGATCCCTCTCCTGCCGGTGCCGGGCCAGCCGCTCCCGCTGGCCCCGCTCCAGCTTGGGATCGACTTTGAGAAGAGGGACCTCCACCGGCGCCTCATCCTGAAAGCGATTGACACCCACGATCACCCGCTCCCCCTCCTCGACCAGCTCCTGGTGGCGGTAGGCGGCGTCTTGGATCTGCTCTTGATAGAAGCCCTGCTCGATGGCCGCTACCGCGCCGCCGCGAACGTCCACCTCCTGGATCAGCTCGGTCGCCGCCTCGATCAGCTGGGCGGTCAGCTGCTCGACCAGGTGTGACCCCCCCAAGGGGTCGGCCACCCGGGCCACGCCGGACTCGAAAGCCAAGAGCTGCTGGGTGCGCAGGGCCAGGGTGGCTGCCTCCTCCGAGGGGAGAGCGAGCGCCTCGTCATAAGAGTTGGTGTGCAGCGATTGGGCGCCCCCTAGAACTGCGGCAAGGGCCTGCAGGGAAACCCGCACCACGTTGTTGAGGGGCTGCTGCGCGGGCAGGGTGGCACCGCCCGTCTGGGCGTGGAAGCGCAGTTGGCAGCTGCGCTCGTGGCGAGCGCCGAAGCGGTCGCGCATGATGGCGAACCAGAGGGCCCGGGCGGCGCGAAACTTGGCCACCTCCTCAAAGAAGTCGTTGCCCACGTTGAAGAAGAAGCTGAGCTGGGGAGCGAACTGTTCCAGCTTCAGACCGGCACTGAGGGCCGCCTCGACGTAGGCGATGCCGTCGCTGAGGGCAAAGGCCAGCTCCTGGGGTGCCGTGGCCCCTGCCTCCCGGATGTGGTAGCCGGAGATGGATATGGGATGCCAGCGGGGCAGGTGCTGCTGACAGTAGGTGAGCGTGTCGGTCACCAAGCGCATGCTCGGTCGGGGCGGGAAGATGTAGGTGCCCCGGGCGACATACTCCTTGAGGATGTCGTTCTGGATGGTGCCCCCCAGAAGCTCCCCGGCGATGCCACTCGACTCCGCCGCCAACTGGTACATGAGCAGGAGCAGGCTGGCCGGGGCGTTGATGGTCATCGAGGTGGTGACCCGGTCCAGCGGCAAGCCCTGGCAGAGCACCTTCATGTCCGCCAGGGTGTCAATCGCCACCCCCACCCTGCCCACCTCGCCAGCGGCCTCCGGGGCGTCCGAGTCGTAGCCCATCTGGGTGGGTAGGTCGAAGGCCACCGAGAGACCTGTCTGCCCGCGAGCCAGGAGGTAGTGAAAGCGCTGGTTGGTGGAGGCGGCGGAGCCGAACCCGGCGTACTGGCGCATGGTCCAAAGGCGCTTGCGGTAACCCTCCGCTCTCGTGCCCCTGGTGTAGGGCGCTTCTCCCGGAGGAGACGGCTCTGGCGAACCGGGACCGTACCAAGGGTCGAGCGGCAGCTGCGACTCGGTTTCCTCAGGGTGAGGGAAGGCGGAGTGGGAACTCAACTGCTCTGATCCCGCAGCTGGCAGAGCTCGGTGAGGACTCCGTGGGCTGATTTGGGGTGGATGAAGGCCACCAGACGCCCTCGGGCTCCCGGCCGGCCGTGCTCGTCGATCAACTCGGCTCCCCGACGACGCCAGCCGGCCAGCTCCGCCTCGATGTCGGTCACCAAGTAGGCGATGTGGTGCAGCCCCTCCCCTCTGCGCCCCAGAAACCGAGCCACCCGGGAGTCGCCACTAGTGCTCCCCAGGAGCTCCAGGCTGGCGCTGCCGAGGTCGAAGAAGACCGCCCGGACCCCGTCCTGGGGCACTTCCTCGCGGTGACTGGGTGGGACCCCCAGGAGATCCGTATAGAAGTCCGACGCAGCGTCGAGGTCCGCCACGGCGAGGCCCACGTGATCGATCGCGGCCAAGCCTGAATCCGCCGCCACCTCCCGATTATGACGGTGTCGAAGTCGCCTCTCGGATCGGCTCCGGGGTTGTCTCCAGTCCCATCGACTCCGCCACCAAGACCGCGATGTCGCGGCTCTGCAGCGCTACCTCCTGCGAGCTGATGCCCTCGGTGAACATGGTGGCGCAGAAGGGACAGGCCAGCGCCGCCGTCCCCGCGCCGGTCTCCTCGGCTTGCTTGACCCGGACCCGGTTGATCCTCTCCCCGCGGTTCTCTTCCATGAAGATTCGCCCCCCGCCGGCACCGCAGCACATGGCCTCGTTGCGGGTGCGCTTCATCTCGATCAGCTGGGCGCCGGGGATCGCCTGGAGGACCTTGCGCGGAGCGTCGTACTCGCCGTTCCAGCGCCCCAGATAGCAGGGGTCGTGGTAGGTGAGCGGGCCCGTCTGCAAGGGCTTCTTGAGCTCGATGCGACCCTCTTCCAGAAGCCTGGCGAAGAGCTGCGTGTGGTGGATCACCTCGTAGTTGCCCCCCAGGTCGGGATACTCGCGGGCGAGGGTGTTGAAGCAGTGCGGACAGGTGGCGATCACCTTGCGGACTGAATGGGCCGCCAACTTCCCGACCACCTGCTCAGCCTGGGTCTGAAACAGGTACTCGTTGCCAAGCCGGCGGGCCGGGTCGCCATTGCAGATCTCCTCCTGACCGAGGATGGCGAAGCTCACTCCGGCCGCCTTGAGGATGGCCACGGTGGCCCTGGCGATGGGCCAGTTGGACTCGTCGAACGCGGTGGCGCAACCGACCCAGTAGAGGTATTCGGCGTCTGGCTTGTCGGCCAGGAGGGGCACGTCGAGTCCGTCGGCCCAGCGCATGCGGGTGTCCGCCGCCATGCCGAAGGGGTTGCCTCGCTGCTCCATCGACTCGAGCGCTGACCTGGCCTCTTTGGGCAAGCGCGACTCCTCCAGGACCAGACTTCGTCGCATCTCGATGATGGCGGGAACGTGCTCGATCAGCACCGGGCACTCCTCGACACAGGCACCACAGGTGGTGCAGGACCAGAGCGTCTCCTCGAGCACGCTCCAGTCGAGCAGCTGGCCGTCCTCGGGCACGGCGGCGGCAGCTGTCTCCTCGCCCTGGCCCGTCCAGTAACTAGGCGGTGCTGCCTCATCCCGGGCCTGGGCGTACCAGCCGTCGCGGAGATCGGTGATGAACATCTTGGGCGAGAGCGGCTTGCCGGTGTTGAAGGCGGGGCAGTGGCTCTGGCAGCGGCCGCACTCGGTGCAGGTCGCCAGGTCCAGCTCCTGCTTCCAGGTGAGCTGGTCCACTTTGGCCAGCCCGAAATGCTCCGCCTTCTCGATGTCCAAGGTGGGCAGATGGCGGCCCGCCGGCTCCAGGCTGCGGAAGAAGACGTTGGGCGCGGCGGTGAGGATGTGCAGGTGCTTGCTCTGTGCCAGGTAGACCAGGAAGCCTGCGATCAGCAGTAGGTGGCCCCAGAGGAAGAACTCGTGCCAGGCCCAGATCCCCTGCCCGTGCACCCCCCGGAAGAGCTGGGCGACGGCATCTGACACCGGCCGGAGGTTGACCAGGTGGTCGGTCCCGGCCGCGATCTGGGTGGCGTAGAGGCCAAGCTGAGTCACGATGACCAGGGCGATCAGCAGCAGCACGATCGCGGCGTCCCTTTGGTGGCTGCCCTGGAACCGGCGCGGTCGCAGCAAGTAGCGGTTGAGGGCCGCCACCGCGAGCCCGGTCAAGACCGCCACCGCCAGCAGCTCCTGGGCGAAGGCAATCGGACCCCACCAGAGCTGCTGCTCCAGGTTGAGCGGTGGCACCAGCGCTTCCAGAGCAGCCTCCAGGATCTCCAAATTCAGGATCACAAATCCCCAGAAGATGAGGAAGTGGGCGAGACCGCTGAGGGGCCAGCGCATCAGCCGGCGCTGCCCGAGAACGAAGACCACGACTCCCCAGAGGCGCTGGCCCAGGTGATCCCACCGTCGGTCCGGTTGAGCCGCCTCCATCGAGCGCAGGAGAGGACCCAATCGAGTCATGAAGAGAAAACCCGAGAGTTCGACCAGGAGCAGGAAGGCGACCGGGTTGAGCCAGATCACGGCCGGTCGAAACCCACCGCGAGCAGGAACAAGACCAGGCCCAAGGCGAAGACAACTCCGGCCAGCATCCAGAACCAGCGGGGCTCCTCCATCCAGAAGGGACCCCGGCGCTGACGGGCTCCGGCGACGCTCAGATTGGGGTCCTCAGCGGGGGATGGGTGCCGGCCCGACGAGTGTTGGCTCACGCGGGCAATGGTATGGACTGGACCGGCGGATGGAGGTCAGGGGCCGACTATCTGCCGGGAATGGTCAAGTGCGGCTGCGGGAATCACGCTCCGGTCCATTTGGCCCGACGCTTTTCCAGGAAGGCGGAGAGGCCTTCTCCGGCATCGCTGGTCCGGAAGGCCGAGTCGAACTCCCTGAGCTCCTCAGCTAACCCCTCGGCAAGCGACCGGACAAGTCCCAAGCCGACCGCCCTCTTGATGGCGGCCACCGCCAGCGGCGCCTGGTCCGCGAGCCGGCTGGCCAGCTCCTCGGCAACGGTGTGGAGATCCTCGGGCGGGACCACCCGGTTGACCAGCCCGATCTCCAGCGCCCGCTCCACTGAGACCTGCTCTCCGGAGAGGAGCATCTCCAGGGCTCGTCCTCGTCCCACCAGACGGGGAAGTCGCTGGGTCCCGCCCCAGCCGGGGATGATCCCCAAGAGGACCTCCGGTTGGCCCAGCTTGGCGGTTGAGCTGGCCACCCGCAGATCGCAGGCCATGGCCAGCTCCAGCCCTCCCCCCAGAGCGAAGCCGTTGATGGCAGCCACGATGGGGTAGCGCTGGCGCTCCATCTCCAGCGTGAGCTGCTGACCGTCGGCGATCTTGGCCCGAGTACCGTCCGCTCCCTGGCTCAAGAACTCGTTGATGTCCGCCCCGGCCACGAAGAAGCGGTCCCCGGCGCCAGTCAGCACCGCGGCTCGCAGCGACTCGTCCGCCGCCACCTCGGCGAAGGCCGAGCGCAGCCCAGCCAGCACCGCCTGACTCAGTGAGTTGGCGGGAGGATGGTCGATGGTTATCCAGGCCACCCTGCCCTCGCTTTGGACCCCGACCAGTTCGCCCATGTCAGCTCCTCCCCTTGATGGGACGCCCGCAACCGCCTTGTGTAGGCTAGCGGCGTGGCCGACCCGGACGCGCCCCTGCAGGCGGCCGATGTTTTGCTCCCCCCTTCGGATGAGTTCCCCAGACTCAGCGATGAGCAACTCCAGGAGTTGGTGGAGAGGGTCGAGAC
>PLDE01000082.1:0-6450 GCA_003135035.1 Candidatus Dormiibacterota bacterium
CGGACGCGGTCGCTCCCCCGGAGACGGGCGGCAGGAAGGCCAGCTCATCCCCCTCGGCAATGGAATCACCCCACTCAGCGTATTGGAGGTTGCGGGCAGGGCGGACCGAATCGCGCCAGACGTCCAGTCCCGTGAAGCGGTCGCAGAGGCGTCCCCAGCACGACTCGACCGAATCTCCGCCGAGCAGGTCCAACTCGACGTCGGAGGAGCCGGCGATGTCTCGCAGGGAGGCGAAGAAGCGCACGCGTACCGCCCTGGTCCCCATCTACCGAGCCTAGCAAGACGCGCCGTTCAGCGACGAAAGATGTCCCGGTCGGGTTGCCGGAGCAGGGGGGCCGAGCCCTCCTCCCGGCCGCTCCAGGTGAGTCCGCGCACGACCGCCAGGGGCAGGCCGTCGACCTTGCCCATGAGCAGCTCGCCCAGAGAGGCGATCTCGTCGGCGGTGCCGATCGTGGAGGCGTGCAGCTCGTATCCCTGGGGATCGTGGAGGCCCCGGTAGTCGCTCAGCGCCGGCATACCGGCGACTCCGATCGCGATGTTGACTGATCCCTCTCGGAAGGGTCGCCCGAAGGTGTCCGAGATCAGCACTCCGAGCGGTCCACCCGCCGCCAGTGGCAGCCACTGCTGGCGCAGGCGCTCGGCCGATCCGTCGGGATCGAGCGGTAAGCAGGTGATCCAGTCCCCGCCCCCCACGTTGCTGCGGTCAACCCCGGAGTTGGCGCAGACGAGACCGTGCTCGGTCTCGGTGATGAGTACCCCCGACTCGGCTCGGACGACCCTTCGGCTCTCCCGAAGCACCGCCTCCACCATCGCGGGCTCCTGGCCGAGCTCCTGGGCCAGCGCCAGCGCCTCTGGGCCGGGCTCGTAGTCGGTCAGAGAGAAGACCCGACCCTCGGCCTTGGAGACCACCTTGTGAGTCACCACCACAACGTCCCAGGGGCGCAACCCTCCTGACGAAGTGAGTGGCTCCATCGCCAGCTGGCCCAGGTCCGAGCCGCTGGTCACCTCGGGCATTCCCCCGACCGCCCAGGAGGTGATCGGACCCGCCCGGACGACGGGCCGGTCCAGATCAGCGGCCAAAGTGGGGCTCGAGCAGGGATTGATCCATCTCCAGGGCGGCCACCTCGCGGGCCCAGGCGACCACCGGGGGCGCCCCCTCGGAGAGGGGCCACTCCGGGGGAACCAAGTCCTCCGGGCGGTCGATGTCCCAGGTCAGAGAAGGGAAGTCGAGCAAAGATGCCTGCAGCCCCATCCGGGCGGCCATTTCAAAGTGGAGCCGGAGTGAGTCGGGCCCGAAGGAGAAGGTGTCCTGGTGGGCAGGATTGACCAACATGCCGTTGGTTCCCGAACCGCCGCGGTCGGGGATGAGGGCCAGCGAGTTGCTGGGCAGATCATCGGCCAGCTGCCAGAGCCGTCGCAGATCGGCGGACTCCACCTTGGGCAGATCGGCGGCGACGGTGGCCAGAGTGGTCGCGCCGCGCTCCACACACCACGCCTGACCTACTCGGACGGCATCACTCTGGCCGCCACCGTAATCCCCGATCGTGGCCAGGCCCAGCCGGCCACAGAGATCGGTCAGCTCGGGATCGTCCCCCACCACGACCACCCGGGAAGGTGCCCAGCCCTCGGCGGCACAGCGGACCATCCGCGAGGCGAGGGCCCGGCTGACCAGGTTCCGGACATCGGAGGGGAGCTCGGCCGCCAGGCGCTGCTTCGCACCGACCGAGCGCTTGACCGGGATCACCAAGAAGCTCACCGGCTCGCTCACAGTCCGAGGCGACCGATCGCTCATGCCAGCTGAGGAGAGACTGCCACAGACATCGAGGCCGCCTCGAGCACGGCCAGGGCCAGTCGCTCTCTGGCGCTCTGGTCGACCATCATGGTGTCGCAGAGGTGGGGGCGGACCCCGAGCGCGGCCACCTCCGGCGCCAGTTCCACGTCGACTTGGTCCATCACCAGAGACGAGATGAGGTCGGCGTAAAGCCCAGCCACCCCGACCGCGCTGGGGGCGGCCCCCAGGCTCTCCAGCATGGCCACGGCCGGCCCCTTGACGGCCTCCCCGCCGACGATCGGGCTGACGGCGATCACCTGGGCCGCCGCGGCCACCTCAGCCCGCAGCCCGGCCACCGCCAGGATCGGTCCAATCGAGATGACAGGGTTGCTGGGCGCGATCACGACCAGGTCGGCCTCCCTGATCGCCTCCCGGACCCCGGGGCCGGGCAGGGCCCGCTCGATGCCCCGGAACTCGATGCTGCTGATCTCGGGCTGGCATGCTTCGCGGACCAAATACTCCTGGATGTGCAGGTCTCGGCCGTCATTCGTGAGCACCCTGGTCGCGACCGGTTGGTCGGTCATCGGCAAGAGGGTGAAGCCCAGCCCGAGCCGGCTGGCCAGCCGCCCGGTCACCTCGGAGAGCGGCCGGCCCCGGCGGAGCTGCTCGGTGCGCCAGACGTGGGTGGCCAGGTCGCGATCACCGAGCTGGAACCAGGTGTCGTCACCAAGGCGGCTGAATTGCTCGGCCGCAGCCCAGGTCTCCCCTCTCAGCCCCCAGCCCCTCTCCCAATCCCCGAGCCCGGCCAGGGAGTAGCTGACGGTGTCAAGGTCGGGGCTCACGTGCAGGCCGTGGACGGTGAAGTCGTCGCCAGTGTTACCGATCACCGTCAGCTGAGATTCCGGGGCGACCGCCACCAAGCCTGCCAGGAAGCGCGCCGCGCCCACCCCCCCGGCCAGCACCACCAACTTGCTCTGAGCGCCCGCCAGGGCTTCTCCGCGTCCGCCCTTGGGGCGTCTCCCGGCCCCCGGGTTCATCCGCGGATGTCGACTCTGAGCATGCCGGGCCGCCCTTGGTCGCCCGCCATCTGGGGAATCAGGCGACTGCCAGGGCGCGAAAGGTGAGCCCGGCGAAGAGCAGGGAACCCAGTCCCAGGTAGATGGCCTCGTGGCGACCCTGGCTGCGCGAGCTGAGAATCCAGGCGACCGGCAGGCAGAGGGCGCTCAGGGCGCCATACATGATGTGCAGGAAGAAGTTGCTCGGCCGCCGCCCCTCGGCCAGGAGGAGCAGACCAAGGATGTCCTGAATCAGGACCAGCCCCCAGCAGAGGATAAGAAAGGCTCGCACCCCTCCGGACGGGGATCCCTGGCGGCGGAGGTCGATGAAGCACCAAGCGGCACCAACTAATCCCAGCAGGATCAGGACTACCGCGAACTTCTCGTGGAGGCTGAAGATCATGCCGGGCGCACCCGGTGCGAGATCAGATCAGCCGGCGCTACAGGACTTGGCGGCTCCCGCCTCGTCCCCGGCGTCGAAGGAAGAGCCGCAGGAACAGGTCTTGACGGCGTTGGGATTGTGGACCGTGAAGCCGCCCCCCATGAGGCTGTCCACGTAGTCGATCTCGGCGCCTTCCAGGTAGGTGGCGCTGTAGGGGTCTACGAACACCTTGACCCCGCTCTGCTCGACCACCTCGTCATCGGAGGCGGGCGCATCGTCGAAGCCCATGCCGTAGCTGAATCCGGAGCAGCCGCCCGGGCTTACGTAGACGCGCAGTCCCATGGTCGGGTGCTCTTGCTCGTCGAGCAGGTTCTTCAGTTGCGAGAGGGCTTTATCAGAGACCGTGATCATGTGGTGTTCCCTTCCTAGGGTGGTGGTTGGTCCGCCTCCTTCATCCTACCCGATCGCGCGCCTTCTAGTCGCGCCCTCGGTGAGATCGCGGCCAACTTGGAGAAGAGCGCAGCCGGCGAGACCAGCTCCGAGACCGTGATCAGAGAATCCCTAGACCTTCCGGTACTTGGGCGTCCAACTGCCATCTTGGGCCCGCTGGAAGTCCTGGAAGACTCCCGAGGACTCCTCGACCATGATCTCGCCGATCCGGCCGAAGATGACCCGCAGTTCCTCCTCGGCTCCGGGATCGGTACGCATCTCCACCACATGACGCAGGGTGCGCAGGTTCATGGGCATGATCAAGCCGGTGCTGACCCCGATGGGAGCCAGTCGACGAAGCGCAGACGTGACCTCCTTCTTGACGTGGAAGGGAATCCCCTGATCATCGATGTGGAGCGCCTGGGCGGCGCTCACCTGAAACTCCTCCAGCTTCTCGACCAGTTCGATGCACTGCTGTTTGAGCGGCTCCAGGGCGGGCGGGACCCGAAAGCCGATGTCCACCAGTCGGACGTAGCGCAGGCTCTCCTGGCTGTAGGCAGCGCCGGCTCGGTGGCGGACGATCTCGTGGGTCGCCACCCGGCTCACGTTGTGCAGGGCGAAGGTGTAGCCGGCGTGTTCGAGGACGCTGCCGTGGGCACTGCTCAGGATGTTTTCCAGGTAAACCCGGGGGTCGGCCCTGACCCTGGTCACGTTGGCGTTGAGGCCGGGTTCCCAGCTTCGGTAACAGGCCCGGCCGGCGAACTCGACCAGGAGTTCCCCCTGATTGGGCTTGCCACCGGTCTCGGCGAGCCGGCGGTCGAGCCAGGTCTCCCCGCCCACCTCGGCCAGATAGCCGCGCATGGCGTCAAGGTCGAGCGCCGGGCGGGCGATCAGAAAGATGCTCGGGGTGGTCTCACGCATAAAGAGGTGGTCTCCGCTGAGATGGATTGCTCAGCCGAGCGACTCCAGCATCTCTTTGGTCTCCGTCCTGATGCAGGTGAAGCTGGGCACGTCCCGGGCGGTGTAGGAAGAGGCCTCGGTATCCCGGAGCACCTGCACACAGTCCAGGAAGTCAGCGGCACTGTCGGTCTCGAAGGCGACCACGAACTCCTGGTCGTCCAGACCGAAGGAGTAGGTGGTGTTGATCTTGACGCTGGGGAACTCATGGCCGACCCGGATGTGCTCCTCCATCATGCGCTGCCGTTCCTCGGCCGGCAGCGCCCACCAGGCCCGGTTCTTGATGAAGGGGTAGACGAAGAGGAAGCGCCGGCTGCCGGGGGCCAGGACCAGCCGGTCCCGGCCCCCAGCACCGCTGTTGGGGTGGTCGACGTCGACATAGATCGAACGCTTGGTCATCGAGGTGTAGCTGTGCGGGCAGGTGAGATAGCCGGCCAGAGCGGTGCGGTTGAGGTCGGCGAACAGCCCTTGCAGACGCTCCGCCTCCTCGCTGACGGCCCAGATCATGAAGTCGACGTCTCCCCGGGTGCCGACCAGGGTGTAGGTCCGCACCAGCATCTTGGCGGTGTGATCGACGAGAACCGCCGCCAGCTCCCGGCGCTGCCGGGCTTTCTCCTCGGGATCGAGCCGGCGCCACTCCGGCATCACCCGGTAGAAGGCGAAACGAACCAGCTGCCGAGCTCCCGGCTTGGTGGCGTCACGGACCCGCACCGGGCCGACCTGCTGGCGGCTACGCGTCGTGGTCGAGGTTTCGCTCACTGGCGAGATGCTCCCATCTAGGTCCTAGCGGACGCCTTCGCTGGAGGCGGGAACCGTGTGCCCGCAGTCGCCGCAGACATAGACCCGGCCCCGGCGGATCACCGAGCGCCCTCCGCTCAGGCTAACGGCCTGGTCCGGACCATCGACCAGATGCCATGCGCTGGAACGCTGCCGGCAATGATCGCAGGTGTCAGGCGGGGGGTTGAAGAGCATGTTCAGCTGGCTCCGCCTTCGCCGAGATAGGCCAGGGCCGCGCGGGTCATCACCTCGACGCCGAGGGGCAGGCAGGTCTCATCGATGTCGAAGTCGGGGTGGTGGTGGGGCGCCGTGATCCCGCTCGACTGGTTGCCCGCCCCAAGGAGAAAGTAGCAACCGGGTACCAGACCTTNNGGACATCCCGCTCTCCTCTCGCTGCTGGCGCTGGCCCCGAAGGCCGACGAGATGCCCTGGGCCACCTCGTCGATCCGGCGCAGCAACCGCTCCCGGTCCTCCTCGGTGAAGGCCCGCACCGTGCCGGTCAGCTGGGCCGTCTCCGGAATGATGTTGAAGGCCTGTCCGGCGGCGATCGTGCCCACCGTGACCACCGCTGCCGCGTAGGGCGAGGTTTCCCGGGAGACCAGGGTCTGGAGAGCGAGCACGACCAGGCTGGTGATCGGGATGGGGTCGAGCGCCTGGTGCGGTAGAGCCCCGTGCCCGCCCCGGCCCCGGATCTCGACGGCGAACTCGTCGGCGGAAGCAAAGATGGCGCCGTTGCGGACGCCGACCCGCCCCACCTCCTGCCCGCTCCAGAGGTGGAGTCCGATCGCGGCATCAACCTTGGGGCCCTCCATCACTCCCGCCTCGATCATTCGCTGAGCCCCGCCCGCGGTTTCCTCGGCCGGCTGAAAGATGATCCTGACGGTGCCCCCGAACTGGTCCTGGTGCTTGGCGATCAGCTCGGCTGCGCCCAGGGCGATCGCCACGTGCCCGTCATGCCCGCAGGCGTGCATCGCCCCGGGGACTTGGGAACGGTAGCTGCGCTCCTCGCCGCGCTCCTGGATGGGCAGGGCGTCGATATCAGCTCGGAGCAAGAGCGTTCGACCTCCCACTCCCTGGCC
>PLDE01000082.1:6518-6924 GCA_003135035.1 Candidatus Dormiibacterota bacterium
TCCTCGTTCAGTCGTGGTCGCCGCGCCAAGAGCCTAGCCAGCGCTGCAGGGTTTCCGGCAGGTGACTGTTGGCCACACAGCGGGAGGCACCCGCCGCTCTAGCGGTCGGGTTCAAGCTGGCCATTTCAGTATGGGGACCGAAGCAGATCACTTCCGACGAGCTCTCAGGCGAGGCCAGCCCGCTGAGCCAGGCCAGTCGCTCCGGGGCGCTCCGGTTGAGATCCAGCAGGAGGAGGTCAAATCCCCCATCCAGCCGGGGGCCGCTCGGCTCCACCGTCACCACCGGGAATCCCAGGGCCACCTCCACTCGGGAGCGCACCATCAGGTCCTGGCAGACGAGTCCAACTCTGGGGAAGTAGACCGATTCAGACGACTTCAACGGTGTCCCCCTCCGCGATCGTTCCCC
>PLDE01000142.1 GCA_003135035.1 Candidatus Dormiibacterota bacterium
CAGGCAGAGCGACCGCCGCGCCGCAGCTGGCGCTCGGTGATGAGCAGGACCAGGGCGGCAAGGGCATAAGACTCCATCTGGGATCGAGGGCCGAAAATTGGATAGGCGACCAAGCCGGCCACCACCAAGCCCAGCCCGACGGTCAACCCGTGGGCCGGACCCAACTCGCGCGCTCGCAGCCAGATCAGGATGAAGATGCCGAGGGTGACCAGCTCGTAGGCGATGGCGACCCCAAGGCGTCCCCCGGCGGCCGCGACGGCGGCCATCCAGGCTTCGCTGAGCCACTCCTGCATGATCCAATGTCGGCCGACGGCCATGAACGCGTAAGGGTTGACGTGGATCAGGGCGTTGGTGGCCAGCAGAGTGCGCCCGTTGCGCAGATGCCACCAGAAGTCGGGATCGGTGACCATGGGGCGAGCGGTCAGCATCGCCACCAGCAACCCGGTGAGCGCGACCAAGCGGGGTAGCGAGAGGAACTGGCGGCCGGGCGGGCGGGGCTGGCGCGGAGTCATGGCCTGCCCGGTGCGATCACGGGCGCAGTGTAGGGTGAAGCGGCCAGGCCGCAGGCGCCGGACATTTCTCCGAGGCAGCACGTAACCTTGCAGCGTGGCAGCTCGTCCCGTCTCGCCTGTGGCGTCCCCGCTGGGAGAGCTCCAGCTGGTTCTGGAGGAGGAGGTTGTCAGGGTCGAGAACGCGCTCTTGGCCATCGACGAAGAGGTGATGCTGCTACTGGTTGCCCTCGACCAGGTTGGCGACCTTCTCGAGGACTCCGATGTCATCCGGCGCCACGTCCTTCGCGATCACCTTCGCTTCACTTCGGCTGAAGTGGAGGCGGCGATCGGGCGCTGCTTCGCTTTGAGATCGGAGATCACCCTAGCGCGCCTGCGGCTGGCACATTGCCGCAGCTGGGCCAAGGAGCTTCGCTATTGGCACTCGCTGATGAAAGCGGCGGCCGAGCAACTGGAGGATCACCGTCCCCCCGATGGCACGCTGGAGGAGGGCCTCGCCCGCTACCGGAGCGCCTCGCGTCAGGTGTTTCAGACCATCGATGAGGAGCGCATGCGGATCGCCAGAGACATGCATGACGGTCCCGCCCAGTCGATGTCCAACTTGGTGCTGCGAGCCGAGATCCTGGAGCGGATGGTCGACCGCGAACCCGAACGCGCCAAGGCTGAGGTGCAGAGCTTCAAGGACGCCATGAAGGGCGTCCTTGACGAGACACGTCAACTGATCTTCGACCTGCGCCCGATGACCCTCGACGACCTCGGGGTCATTCCCACCCTGCGCCGTCTGGTCAATGAGTTCCGAGCTGCCGAGGGCATCGAAGGCCGGCTCTCCGTCATCGGCACCGAGCGGCGGCTCCCGGCGGCAACCGAGGGAGCCCTATTCAGGATCGTCAAGGAGGCGCTGGTCAACGTCCGCAAGCACGCTCGAGCGCGCAGCTTAGACGTCCTCATCAACCTGCAGCCGCAGCGGGTCAGCGCGGTCATTAAGGATGACGGCGAGGGCTTCGACCTAGCTGCCGTCGAGGCGAGATTGGCGCGGGAGCCGCACTTCGGGCTCATCTCGATGCGGGAGCGCGCCGACCTGGAGCACGGCCAGTTGGAGATACTCTCTCAGGTGGGCCGCGGGACAGAAGTCAGGGTGACGCTACCGATTGAGTCTTGAGTCCTGACAAGAAAGTTACCCAACGGTTACACGAGTTGAGGCCTACCCCAACATATACTCCGGCTGCCATGGCTAGGCCCGGGAATACATCTCCCGGATTACGATCGGTTAGGAGGTTCTTTAGGAATGCTCGGATCTTGGTATGTGCGGCTTCGTGACCGAATCGGTCAGGTAGTCTCGCACCGCGAATCGGAGGAAGAGGGCCAGGGGATGGTCGAGTACGCCCTGATCTTGGTCTTGATTGCGATCGTTGTCATNNAAGCGTCAATGTTCGGAGGTTATGGACGGTGACGACCGATTTGAAAGGACGGGTCAACCAGGTCTGGATCGCCATAGGGCTGATCCTCGCGATTTTTGCGTTCGGCGCGGCTTACTACTTCACCCGCGCCAACACTTCCACCACCCCTTCGGCCCCAACGACGGGCCAGCTGGTCGTGGTCGCGAAGGTTTCAATCCCGAGCGGTACTCTGATCACTGCGGGAATGCTCGAGGAGACCAGAATCAAGGGTCTGCTACCTCTCAATGCCTACACGTCGTGCGAGGAAGTGGTACGCGAGGCCTGTTCCACCACCGCGGGGGTGTCGGCGTCACAGTCAGCTACCACTCCCTCGTCGAACTACTACGCCGTGGTGGCGATCACACCCAATACCGTGATAACCCAGAACTTGATCTCGGTTAACAAGGCGACTCAGTCTCCCGCCTTCGGGAGCTTGAATCTGCCTGCGGGCGACGTGGCGGTGGCGATCCCGATCACGGATCAGCAGTCGGTTGCGGGTTACCTTCAAGTCGGTGACCGAATCGACATCATCGGCGTTGACGCCAACGGGAACACCCAGTTCACCTTTGAGGACCTTGCCGTCATAAGCGTTGGGGCGCCATCGAGCTCGGGAGGCTCGGCAACCTCGTCTGGTGGTGGACTGATCGTCCTCGAGCTGACCCGTAGCCAGGCCCTGGGGGTCACGGAAATGGTGCACCAAGCGGCCATCTACACCATCGCTCTACGCTCCAGTGCTGACTACGGTCATGGCTACATCCCGATCGCAGCAACGCCGGCCGATGAGTACACCCAGGCGTGCGTCGCTGGCAGTACCGTCAACCCGATCATCCAAGAGGACCTCCAGTCGTCCCAGCAGGCTGTCACCTCTGCTACCACGACATACAACCAAGCACACAAGCTATACACCACGGCCAATACCGACTTGGCGAGCATGTCGGGCAGCGGCGCGGACGTCCAAGCCGCCAAGGCCCAGGTGCTTTCCGATGCGGCGACCCTCTCCCAGGACCAGTTTGCCTTGATCGAAGCTCAGAACGAGTTGACCTCCGACCAGGCGGTCCTGTACTGCGGATCTACGAGCGCGACGAGCTCCTCGCAGGCAGCTGGCAACAACTCGGGCAGCGCGCAGATGCTGGAGAACCTCTTCGGATTTGCCCTCGGCGCTACCAACGCATCGTAGTGGGAGGGCGATTCCGGAATAGCCGGTAGGTCATGCATGGCACGGTGGCGGGTAAGACGGTGATCCGCGTGGTCGTGGTCGACGACATCGCCAGCACCCGAGACAACCTCAAGAAGCTTCTCTCCTTCGAGGACGACATTGAGGTGGTCGGGGCCGCTGGCGATGGTCGGACCGGGATTGACGTGACGCGGCAGCTGGCTNNGACGGGATCGCCGCCACCGAGACGCTGGCGGTGGAGTCGCCCAACTCGCCTGTGGTGATCATGTCGGTCCAGGGCGAGCGGGACTATCTCCGGCGGGCCATGCAATCTGGAGCCCGGGAGTTCCTGATCAAGCCCTTCACCGGTGACGAGTTGGTCGCCAGTATCCGTCGGGTCTACGAGATGGAGGAGAAGAAGGGCGCGTATCTCCCGCGAGTCCCTCAGCCGCCGCCGGAGACCGGCGAGTCCCCGTTGAGGGGTTGTCAGGTCTCCCTAGTCATGAGCGGCAAGGGCGGGTGCGGCAAGACCTTTGTGGCGATCAATCTGGCCGCCGCCCTGAAGCTGGAGACGGGCGGTCGGGTCTGTCTGGTGGACCTCGACCTTCAATTCGGCGATGTCGGGGTGATGCTCAACCTGGACCACGCCAAAACCATCACCGAGCTGGTGGAGAGCGAGAGCGCTATCGACTGGGAGTTCGTCGACGACGTATTGGCAGATGGCCCGGAGGGGCTCCGGGTCCTCCTGGGCCCCTTCAGCCCGGAGTTCGGGGATCTCGTCCGCGCCGAGCACGTGCGCGCCATCGTAGACGTTCTGCGACGAGAGTTTGACTATGTCGTCGTGGACAGTGGCAGCCAACTGTCGGAGGCTACCCTGGAAGCAACCGACCTCGCCGACCATGTCATCGTGGTTGGCGAACTGACCATTCCTGGAATCAAGGACACACGCCTGATGTTGAAGATGCTGGAGTCGCTCAAGGTTGACCGCGCGCGGGTCATGGTGGCGGTCAACGCCCATGACGCGCATGCTGTCTACGATTCGGCCAGCATCGAACGGAACTTGCGCTTTCCGGTGAGGCTCCAGATCCCCTCTGAGCCGCGTCTGGTGGGGGGGTCGATCCATCGGGCGATTCCCCTGGTCGTCTCGCATCCCGACTCGGATATCTCCATGCTCTTCCGTGGCTTGGCCCGCAGTCTGGCCCCGGCGGACGGGCTCCGGCCCGCGGCTACCGCTGCGACCAAGGCCCCCGCGTCCCGTCGTTTCGGGCGCAGGCGTTAGGTCAGGTCAGGAACACCGCCCAAGATGTCGCTTCTAGAACGAGTTCGGACCAAGGGTGATTCGGACCCGGACGCCACGCCCGAGCCAGCCACACCCAGCGAGGAAAAGTCGGCCATCAGTGAGGCTGAGCCGGCAGCTGCCGCTCCGCCGCCGCCACCAGCAGCCCCTTCTCGGCTAGCCGCGGCTCTGGCCGCGTCTCGGCCACCAGTCCCCGCACCGGCAACCGTTGCCAAGTCACCCGGATGGCGGGAGCGGTCGCACGGGAGCCGGGAGAATCCGCCAGCGACCCCAGAGCCGCGGGCGGCGCACCACCCCCAGTACATGGCGATCAAGAGTCGGGTTACCCAGGCGCTGCTGGAGGAGTACACGGACGTCTCCCAGGCTCCCCGCGAAAAGCTTGTGGGCAAGATCGGGGAGCTTTGCAACTCCGTCCTCGAAGACCTCAGCATCTCGATCACCCGCACCGATCGGCAACGCATGGTGGAGCAGCTGACCAGTGACGTCCTCGGCCTGGGACCGCTAGAGATGATGCTCAAGGATCCCGAGATCAGTGAGATCATGATCAATGGTCCGGAGGACATCTACGTGGAGCGCCAGGGCCGCATTCATCGCTACCCTGCCAAGTTCGACAACACTGATCATCTGATGCAGATAATCGATCGGATCGTCAGTTCGATCGGGCGCCGTGTCGATGAGAGTTCGCCGATGGTCGACGCTCGTCTCAAGGATGGCTCTCGAGTGAACGTGATCATCCCACCGCTAGCGCTGCAAGGGCCGACGTTGACCATCCGGCGCTTCTCCAAGGACCCCTATACGGTTGAGGACCTCATCAACTTCGGGACTCTGACCGCCGAAATGGCGGCGTTCATCCGGGCCTGTGTGCGAGCTCGGCTCAACGTGCTCATCTCAGGCGGGACCGGTTCGGGTAAAACCACTACTCTCAATGTGCTCTCCAGCTGGATTCCTGACGACGAGCGCATCATCACCATCGAGGACGCCGCTGAACTGCAACTTCGCCAGGATCACGTGGTGACTCTAGAGTCGCGCCCGGCGAACATCGAGGGTCGTGGCCGAGTCAGCATTAGGGATCTGGTGATCAACAGTCTGCGAATGCGACCGGACCGGATTGTGGTGGGAGAGTGCCGTGGTGGGGAGGCCCTGGACATGCTCCAAGCCATGAACACCGGCCATGACGGTTCGCTGACCACGGTCCACGCTAATACCCCAGGCGACGCCTTGACTCGCCTCGAGACCATGACCCTAATGGCCGGCACCGACCTTCCTTCACGGGCCATCCGGGAACAAATTGCCTCAGCAATTCATTTGGTCGTCCAGCAAGCCCGCCTGCGTGATGGGACCCGCCGGGTCAT
Organism: Candidatus Dormiibacterota bacterium; assembly: GCA_003135035.1. Taxonomy (GTDB): domain Bacteria; phylum Chloroflexota; class Dormibacteria; order Aeolococcales; family Bog-877; genus Bog-877. The sequence continues at coordinate 5,748 of PLDE01000142.1, forward strand.
TGCGATCTCGGAGGTCCGGGGCTTCGACGGTGAGCGGGTCGAACTGGCGGACATTTTTCTCTATCGCCAGAAGGGTATTGACGACGAGGGCATGGTGATCGGACAGTTCGAGGCGGTCCAGGTACCCAGTCGTCTTGAGGATCTCGCGGCTGCCGGAGAGCAGTTGGATCGGTCGATATTCTCAACGCCGGCCAAGACCAAAGCGCTAACGGGAGAGACTGCCGCATGAATGTTCTTGTACTGGTCCTGGACGGGATCGGTGCCTTGGCGTTGGGCGCAGCCGTCGCTTACGGCCTGATCGCCTGGCGCTCACCATCCGGTACCGACACGCTTGACGACAGAGTGCGACGCTTCGCCGAGGCGGGGGCTGGCCTGGCGGTCTCGGTTCCGCCTGATGAAGCCTTTGGCAACTCCCTCAGCCTGCAGGATCGCCTTCGCCAATTGCTGGCGCGCTTCCGCCGGCAGGTGGAGAGTGGAAGCCAGGCGGCAGGTGGGGTCCAGCGGCCGCGAGAGGTGCTGGTGGCTGAAAAGTTAGCCCGAGCCGACGTCAAGCTACGGCCCACCGAGTGGTACCTGATTCGAATCGGGACAGTAGTGGTCCTCGCGCTCATCGGTCTAGGTCTGTACCGGAGCCTGATCTTCGCCGCCATTCTGGCGGTTATCGGCTTCATCATCCCGCCAATCGTGCTCCGCATTCGTGCCAGTCGACGTCTCAATCGCTTCAACGATCAGCTTGGAGACACCCTGATCCTGCTCAGCAATGCGCTCAAGGCTGGCTATAGCTTTCCCCAGGCGATGGCGAGCATCGCCCGGTCGGCTCCGCCACCTACCTCCGAGGAATTTGCTCGGGCTACTCGCGAGGTCCAGTTGGGAGTGACCACTGACATGGCGCTCTCGCACATGGTGAATCGGATTCATTCCGAGGATCTCGACCTCGTCGTCACGGCAGTTCAGATCCAGCGCGTGGTGGGCGGTAACTTGGCCGAGATCTTCGACAACATCGCCTTCACCATTCGCGAGCGGATCCGGATAAAAGGAGAGATCAAGACGCTGACCGCCCAAGCCCGGACCTCCAGCTACATCATCACCGGCCTGCCAATCGGCTTGGGTCTGCTTCTGGAGGCGATCAACCCCACCTACATCGCGCCGTTGCTGTCGTTCAAGGGGCCCGGTCCGTTCATCCTGATCGGCTGCCTAATCTCCATCGCATTCGCGTTTTACATCATGCAGCGCATTGCTAACATCGAGGTCTGAGCGATGTCCTATCCAGCACTGATCGTCGGCGTAATCGCCGCGATCGCCGTCTTCCTAATCTTCGCTGGCTTCGTCAAGCGGCGGCCCCAGGTCGATCTTATCGATGCCCGGCTGGCGGTCTACGACGAACCTACCGCCGACCGGAGCCTGGACGAGATCGAAATGAGCCAGCCCTTCAGTGAGCGCTTTCTGCGTCCGTTCTTCGATCGCGTCGGCCGCCGAGTGGCCTCCCTGCAGCCCGGGGACCGGGCGCGCAAGCTGCAGGCACTGATCGACCTGGCGGGCCGCCCTATGGGCATGAACGCCGGAAGTTTTGTCGCGGCTCAGCTGGTCCTGGGAGTGGTCTTCGCCCTGGCGGGTCTGGGTCTCTGCCTGCTGGTCGGGCTGCCTTGGTTCCTGGGCTTGGTCTTCGGGGCCGTCTTTGGCTACATCGGCCCCCAGTACCAGCTCAAGCGGATCGTCAAGGGTCGGCAGAAGGAGATTGCGATTGCGCTGCCCAACGCTCTCGACTTGCTCTGTATCAGCGTCGAGGCGGGGCTGGGATTTGATGCGGCCCTGGCGCGGGTGACCGAGAAGTTCGACAACGCGCTATCGCGCGAATTCGCCTTCGTGCTCAATGAGATTCGTCTTGGTCGGCCTCGCCACGAGGCGCTTGAGGATCTCGGCAAGCGCTCTGGGGTTCAGGATCTCGCCTCGTTTATCCAGGCGCTAGTGCAGTCCGATCAACTGGGCGTGGGCATCGCTCGTGTGCTGCGCATCCAGGCCGACGAGATGCGTCGCCGTCGCCGCCAGAAGGCCGAGGCCAAAGCGCAGCAAGCAAGTCTCAAGATGCTCTTTCCCATGGTGGGTTGCATTTTCCCCATACTTTTTGTGATTCTGCTTGGGCCGGCGGCAATGCAGTTGATCTTTCATGCCTGATCAATGCCGGTCCGCGACGTCCGGGTCGATGGTCGTGCGCTCCTCGGACGGGTCCGTGGTAGCGGGCGAGGTCACCATGGCGACCGGGTTCGGTTCCCGGTTGTTGGGTCTGATGGGCCGCAGAGGCTTGCGCCAAGAAGAGGGTCTTTGGCTGGTGCCTTGTAACAGCGTCCATATGTTTTTCATGCGGACCCCCCTGGACGTCGTCTATCTGGATCGCCAACTTCGGGTCGTGCGTTGCGACCCAGAGATGCGGGAGTGGACGGTTAAGTGGCTGCCAGTGCGGCATGCCCACAGCGCTCTCGAACTGGCCCCGGGTTCGATTCGGCGGTGCGGGATAAGAGAGGGTGACGCGCTCGAGATTAAAGCTGAACTCGGGTCTCCNNGCATCAGGGAGTGATCAATGAGTCCAGTTCTTACTGAGGAAGAGAGACTGCAAGGGATGGAGGGGTACCTCCAGGCTCTAGGTCCGCTGCGGGTTTTGGTGGAGGACGACAGCCTCACTGAGATCATGGTGGTAGGGCCGGACATGGTCTACGTGGAAGCGCAGGGCAAGATTGTTCTGACCGACGTGCGCTTCCGCGATAACGAGCATCTACTCAAGGTGATCGACCTGATTGT
>PLDE01000149.1 GCA_003135035.1 Candidatus Dormiibacterota bacterium
CGCCGCGGCCTTGGGCGCTAGGATCGGGCTCTTCCCCGTCTAGGGGACTTCGCCGATCCTCGGCAGTCTGAAAGCAACCTGCGTCGATCTCGGGCATCCTTCACGCGGACAAAACGCAGGTGCGCCCAGGCCGGATCTAAGCTCGCGGCGCGGTAGGTTACCTGGTAGCGACGATGCTCGACCCATGCCCAGGCCACGATTGAGCGCTGCGGATCGAGGGAGAGGACATCGATCCAAGTCTCACGGTTGCCATTCCAGAGTTCCCGGCGGGTGATCACTCGGTTGAGAGTTCTCCCGATGACTCTCGTCATGACGGTTCGCCGTGGCGGATCGAGCCAGACCACCGTGTCGGCGCTTCCCCAGACCAGGTCGCGGACTTGGCTGTAATTGCCGTCAATCACCCACGAAGCCTCTGCCAGCAGGCCGGCCACCCGTCGCCTGAACTCCTCCGGCGCAAGGTCAACCCAGTCTTTCTGGTGAATTACGCTATCCAGCTCGACATGGCGGGCGCCTAACGCTGCTGCGAGTTCTCTAGCGAGTCGGGACTTCCCCGACCCGGAGTTGCCTACCACCGAGATTCGGCGTCCTTGCGACTTGCCGCTCATACCTTCGAGTGTCGCAGTTGTCTCCGCAGATGGCGACTGCTTGTGGCTACGCGCAGCAGGCCAGCTCAGCGGGTAGCCTCCTCCGATTCTCACGGGAGGCTCTAGCTCAATGGCTCAGTGATATGACGTGCGTTGCTATGAGCGCTCTCGCGGCTACGAGAGGCTGTGGTTAGCTGCGGATCGGGGAATAGAGTGGTGGCGGCAGCCTCTTGCATTACCGTAGTAGGCACACTCGACCACCCCCCAATTGTGCACAAGGGGCACCAACGTCGCCCAAGCTAGTGCGTGGCCAGTTCCTGGGCGCCCACCAGGAGGATCTACCGAGCTGGCGTTTGCTGGCCGCTCAGGGCGCTGCCAGGCAACCACAAGGACATGTGCGCGGGCTCGAAGGAATCCTCCACAACTGCGAGTAGGTCGCTGCCCACGGTCTCCAGATCCACCGCCTCCCGGAGCCGGGCGGCAAAGGCGGTCACCGTGGCTTCGGCGTCATAGCGGGCCCGGTTGAAACGGTGATCGACCAGCCTCTGCACCCGGCGACGGAGAGGATTGAAGAGAGCGACCGCGGCCAGCGTCGACGCCGCCACCCCCAGCGGGGAGGAAAACGGGAGCACCCGGGTTGCCAGCGTGACCAGGCCGACGTAGACCCCGACCAGAAGCCCGGTGACGATGGCGTAGGAGAGCGTCCGGCTGATCAGACGGTCGACATCGTAGAGACGGTACTTCAGCATGCCGAAACCGATTCCCAGCGGGAAGGAGATCGTCGCGTAGGTGGCGACACTGGCCACCACTGAGGTCAGCACGGTGACTTGCGGTTGCGCCCCCGCGATAGTTGTCACCACCAGTGCCAGCAGCGCCACCGCTGTCCCCGCCGTGAACCACTTAATCTGCTGTCGCACGTCACCGCTGGCTCGTCGGAAGCGGCTCGCTTGATGCACGATCGCCAGCGCCAAGAAAGGCACCAGGATCAGCACAATCAGACCCGAGCCCACCACTCCGGCGAAGTACTCCTTGGGCGTCGGTATCACCGTCACATTGCCAGCGCTGCTGACCGACACCACCCGCGCTTTCAGAACGAAGGCCGTCGCCACTCCTTGGCTGATGAGGATCAGTGCGCAAAGACACCAGTACGTCCTGAGGATGAGCCGCCACCGTGATGAATGGGTGTGACCGTCAGGAAAGAGCAGCACCGCCGGCAGGAAGAGAAGGATCGGCAGGTCCCATAAAGTTCCCTCACCGAACAGTGCCAGGCGGGCGATGAGCAGCGGTCCGTGCCAGACGCGGCCGTCAAAGGTGATCAAAAGCAGGGCGATAGTGGAGATTTGACTGGTCAACCCAAAGCCGATCAGCAACCACCCCACGGCATTACGGGGCTGGCGCCTGGCCACCAGGACACCGACCGCGGTGAACACCAAGCTGATGACGAAGGAGGCTCCGTTACTGGAACCCGCCAAGCGGTAGTTGAGCAGCGACAACAGCAGCGTGACCGCCACCAGGACCGCTGATGCGCCACCGACCCAGGCGGCGGTTGTCGGCGAGGCCCAGCGAAACCGACCATCGGGTAGGGTGCCGGTCATGCGCTCTTTCGACCTCTCCTGGCTGCGCTCGAATTGGCTTCGCGGTTTAGCCTAGGCGCTCACCGTTCCGAGAAAGTTACGAAGGCCATCCTGAGCGGACCAAGCCACCTGGAGACCGGTGCACCCTACTCCTCAGTCGCCAGTCGTGCCTCCAGCTGATAGAGGAACCGCGACGCGGTCATGCCGTCGATCACCCGATGGTCGAAGGAGAGGGAGAGGTTGGCGCGCCGACCCACCACCACCTGGCCGTCTTCGACTACGGCACGGTCCTGGATGGCGTGCACGCCGAGGACGGCCACGTTGGGCCAATTGACCAGAGGGGTTGCCAACAGGCCACCCTGCTTACCGCCGCTGGAGATGGTGAAGGTGGAACCGGTCAGCTCGGCCGCGGTCAGAGTCCCCGCTCGAGCTCCGGCCACCAACCTTTGCAGCTCAGCGTAGAAGGCGTCCGGAGCGAGCAGGTCGGCGTCGCGCACGGTGGTGACCCGTAGGCCACCCTCGGCCTGAACGGCAATCCCCAGCTGGACGTGCTCGTGATAGACCAGCTCGAGGGCCTCGTCGTCCAGGCTGGCGTTGAAGAGGGGCGACACGGCCAGCTCCGCCAAGGCGGCCTGGCAAATCAACCCCAGCAGGGTCGGTCGCTCCGCCCCTGGCTCCCCTCCGGCGGCTACCTTCCTCTCCATCTCGGTTACGTCCGCCTCGAGGACGACGGTCACCTGGGGTACGTGGCGATGAGCTCGAGTTACCTGTTCGGCCATCGCCCGATCTGGTCCCCGGAGGGGAACCCGGCGGCCCTGGCGGAGCAGGTCGGACATGCGTACCCGGCCGCCCTCCCCGCTGCCGGCTACCGACTCCAAGTCAACCCCCTGTTGCCGGGCTCTCCGTCGCACCGAGGGAAGCGCAGGCACCCGCCGTATCGACATGGCGGTCGACCTGGCGACCGGCGCCGGCCCGGGCACCACGGGAGCGGCTGGGGTGGCCGGTGCTTCACGCGGACCTCCCGGACCCTCAACTCGGAGCAGAGGGTCGCCCACGCGGATTCGCGCCCCCTCCGCGACCAGGACCGCCTCGACCCGACCCGCGAATGGTGATGGAACCTCGACCGTCGCCTTATCGGTGCCGATCACCCCGAGAATCTGATCTCGCTCGACAACGTCGCCCTCGCGCACCCGCCAC
>PLDE01000301.1 GCA_003135035.1 Candidatus Dormiibacterota bacterium
GGTACATGGAGGCGTTGCCCTCGACCATGAAGGTCACGTCGCAAAAGGCGGGAATGTAGGCTCCGCCGGCGGCGCTGGGACCCAAGAGCAGGCACGGTTGGGGAATCTGCCCGCTCAGGCGAACCTGATTGTGAAAGATGCGTCCAGCGTGGCGCCGCCCGGGGAACATCTGGCGCTGCTCGGTGATCCGCGCGCCGGCGGAATCGACCAGATAGCAGAGGGGGAACTGCAGCCGCTCCGCCTGCTCTTGGGTGCGCAGGATCTTCTCAACCGTCCGGGGCCCCCAGGAGCCGGCCTTGACGGTGGGGTCGTTGGCAACCACACAGACCCGGCGACCATGGACCGTGCCGATCCCGGTGACAACCCCGTCCGCGCCCATCTCGTCCGGAGAGGCGGTGTTGGCGAGCAGGCCATCCTCGAGGAAGGGGGTGGCCGGATCAAAGAGGAGTCGGAGGCGCTCGCGCACCGGCAGCTTGTGCTGATCAGGGAGACGGCTGCGGTACCGTTGCGGACCACCCTGGTGGGCGCTCGCCTCGCGCCGCCGCAACTCCTCCCGACGACCCGGAGCCGACGCCGCCGCCTCGGTCCGGGTCGGCTCCGACGAGGTGCTCATCTGGAGGCCGAGTATATCCGTCCATCTCGAGCTGACCCCCAGTCCGGGGACGTTTAGACTGCCAGCGTGGCCGTGGACGCAGCCCCTTTGCCCTGGCAGTTGGCCCACCCTCACGCCTGCGGGTTGGACGAGGTGGGTCGGGGGGCGCTGGCCGGACCCTTGGTGGCCGCCGCCGTGGTCCTGCCACCTGGCTTCGCCCATCCCCTGTTGCGCGACAGCAAGCTGCTCTCAGAAAGGCAGCGGGAGACGATCGAGCCCCTGATCCGGGCGGCGGCGGTGGCGCTGCAGGTGATCCTCATCGAGGTCGCGCTCATCGATGACCGCGGGGTCGGCTGGGCCAACCGGGTCGCCTTCGAGCGCCTCATCGAGGATGTCTCGGCGCCCGAATACCTTGCAGATGGCAACCTCCGGATCAGCACCACCCGCCGCTACCAGAGCGTGATCGGGGGCGACCGCCTGGTCCCGGCCATCTCGGCGGCGTCCATCGTGGCCAAGGTCTATCGGGACCACCTGATGCGCGAGCTCCACCCCGACTTCCCCCACTATCGCTGGGCCGAGAACAAGGGCTACGGCACCCCTCACCACCTGGGCGCCATTCATCAGCACGGGATCTGCTCCCACCACCGGCGCAGCTTCATCCACGAGGAGCAACCCGAGCTCTTCGAGGAACTCGAGCGCGTCCCCGCGCCGGCACCGGCCTGAGCCCCTAGCTCACCAGCCCCGGGCCGACCACTCAGGGAAATGGGGGGATTCGGCTCCGATGGTGGTGGCCCCGCCGTGACCAGGAAAGACAACTGTCTCGGCCGGCAGCGGCATCAGGTGGGTGGCGATGCTCTCCACGATGGTCGGGAAGTCGCCCAGCGGCGGCGTGGTGGCCCCCGGCCCCCCGGGAAAGAGGGTATCCCCGGTGAACAGATAACCGGGGTGGTAGAAGCAGATGCTGCCCGGAGTGTGACCGGGAGTGGCCAGCGCTCCTAGCTGGCGGCGACCGAACTTGATCACCTGGCCGTGCTTGAGCCCGCGGCCGGGCGGCGGCGCGGGGAACATGCGGAGATCGGCCGGATGGGCCCCCGTCCAAGCCCCGGGAAACTGTGCCTGAACCTGGGCCAGCGCCTGCCAGTGGTCCGCGTGGCCGTGGGTCTCCAGGATGGCCACCAACTCGAGGTCACCAACCGCCTCGATCAGCCGGTCCGCCTCATTGGCGGCGTCGATGAGCACCGCTTGTCCTGTCTCCGGGCAAGCCACCACGTAGGCGGCGTTGTCGATGGGCCCGACCCGACGGACCCGGATCCGCAGGACGTCGTCGACGTCCCAGCCAGTCACTTCATCGGTCTGGGCCATGAGCAGATGACTCCTTTTGCATAGCCACGATCCTCAAGCTGCGCAGACTAACAAGGCGACCCGGCGGCTCAATCGCGGCCGCCGGGGTCGGGCCAGATGACCTGTTGGCGCTCCGCCAGCAGCGGAAGCCGAGGGAGGAGGTCACCCCCCACCACCAGCGGCCAGCTGTAGGTGGCCGCCATCTCCCGAGCCGACCGGCGAATCTCTTCGCCAACCTCGGGCTGCGCGGCAACGCGCCAGATCGCCTGAGCCAGCTCCTGGGGACTGTCGGTCTCGATCACCAGACTGTTGTGGAGATGGCGGGCGTAATCCTCGCCGGTGGCTCCCACCACGGCCACTCCTCCAGCGGCCATGGTCTCCAGCCCGACCAGACCGAAGGGTTCGAATCCTGAGTTGGCGAGAACCGCCAGGGAAGACGCGTAGAGGACCGGGAGCAGCTCTTCGGGAAGGAACTGGGTCAGGTCCAGCAGGTCAACGTCTGGGGTACTGGCCAGGGCTCGTGCCAGGTCAGCCACCTGGCTCACCTGCTCATCCCAGGACGCCACCCGGAGTCCATCATCGCGAGCGGCGGCGAGCACATCCTGGCGGTAACGCTCGTTGCCCCCGCGAACCAGCATCCGCACCGGCACCTGGGCCCGGCGCAACTCGGCCAGGGCACGCACCGCCTGGATCCAGCGCTTGTCGCGGTGGAAGCGGCCTACCTTGAGCAGCACCTGGCGCGGATGAGCCGCCGCCTGGAGGGCCATCACCGCCGCCGGGTCGACCGGAGTCAGGTACTCCTCGGGGATGCCATTGGGGATGACGATGGGGTCGACGCCGAAGCCGCCCACCAGCAAGCGCATGTGGCGACTGATGGTGGTGATCCCCGCCGCCTGCTCCAGCCCCACCCAGTCCATCCCCTCGAAGCCGAATTGGTTGTTGGCATTCCAGAGCACCAGGCAGCGATCCCCGATCTCCCGTTCGCAGAGGAGGTCGAAGGTGCTCTGCGCCCAGGCTGCCGTCTGCCACTCCTCGAAGAGCAGGACCGGCAAGCGTCCGGCCTGGATTTGCGGCTCCACCCATTGGCTCACCAGCTGGGCCGGAAGCCGGGCTGCCAGGTAGCTCACCTTGAGCCGCTCTCCCTGGTACACCCCGCCGGGAAACTGCCTCGAGATCTCCTGTCCCAGTCGGCGCAGCTCGACCCCCTCGCGGACCTCTTCGGCGGGCAGCTGGGGGTCGCCGACGAAGTACACCCGGGTCGGGGCACCACTGGCCGCCAGAGCCCGGCTCAGCTGGTAGACGCGGACCCCCAAGCCACCCGCCTGGCTGTACTGATCGGGGCCCTCCATCGCGATCAGAGCGAAGGCGAGCCTGGAACGGGTGGAGTCCATCGGCAAGATTGTGCCGGTATCGGTCGGCCCGGGTGGGCTTGGCGGCAAGTTCCGGTTCAGTCGCCCTCTCTTTGGCCCAACCAGGCCTGGGGTGCCTGCCGCTGCAAGGAATCCCTGACCCCCTCCGGGAGCCGGGCCAGCTGCTCTTGGTAGCGGCTCGGAAGCAGCAGAGGGAAGTCGCTGCCAAAGCAGGTACGCCCCAGACCGAGCATCTGATCCACCGCCGGGAGGGCGCTGGTCA
>PLDE01000190.1 GCA_003135035.1 Candidatus Dormiibacterota bacterium
TGGTGCGGATGCGCGTCGCCGCTGCCGGCCTCAGCTCTGAACTCAGCTCACCGAGCGCCCTCTCGGTGGTGGCCGCCACCGCGGTACTAGGAGTGGCCGCCGATGACCTGGGCTGGCTGATCCCGGCGGCCGGGCTGTTGGCGCTGGCGGCGGTCTTGCTGATCCTGGTGGCGGTCCCGGTGCTACGGGGCTGGCGGACACCCACTCGCGGCGTCTCTTTTCTCCTGGCGGTGGCGGTGGCGTCGGTCTCGGTCGCTGCCTCGGCCCTCGCCGCTGCCGCGCCGGCCCACTGGCTGCTGATTCCGGCCGCCGTCTGCTGGGGTCTGGCGCTGGTCGCCTACCTCTTCGTGATTTTCCGGTTCGACCTCCGCGAACTGCTCCGGGGTCGGGGCGATCATTGGGTCGCCGGCGGCGCGCTGGCCATCTCCGCCCTGGCTGGGGAGGAGCTCTACCTCAGGCTGGGCGCACCAGGTCAGCCGCAGGAAGCGGTCGTGTTTGGACTCTGGGCGGCCGCCTCGGGTTGGATGGGGATGCTCTTGCTCGGGGAGCTGACCAGCCGGCGCTGGGGCTACCACCACCTGCGCTGGGCCACCGTCTTCCCGCTCGGGATGTATGGGGTCTGCAGCCTGCTGCTGAGCACGATCCTGAACGCCGCTCCGCTCCTCACGGTGGCGCGGGTGTTTGTCTGGGTCGGCTTCGCCGCCTGGCTGTTGGTCGCCGCCGGGCTGCTGGCGCGGGGGATGACCCTGGTGCGCGGNNGTCGGCGTGGCCGTTGTGGCGGGAGTACTCCTCGATCATGTGGTTGACCATGCAGCGGGCCGACATCGCGGCGTAGTGGGGCGTGCTGAAGGTCACTTCCAGGGACTCGAGCCCGGCCAGGATGGCCCGCGAGCTCCGGCACTCCTCCTCCCAGCTGGAGAAGGCCTGGCCGACGTCGGCGCCGGCCACCTCGTCGAAGTCCGCGTCCGGCTGTTCGTCGGTGCACCAGATCGGTCCCAGCGACTCCCCGGAGAGGCAGCGGCGGAACCAGGAGCGCTCCACCTCGGCCATGTGGCGGACCAGCCCCAGCAGGGTGAGCTTGGAAGGAGCCACCGAGGCTTCTTTGAGCTGGGCGTGGGTGAGGCCCTGGCACTTCCAGGCCAGGGTGGAGCGCTGCTCCTCGAGGAAGCCGGTCAGGGTGGTGAGCTCGTCGCCGGTGAGAGCCGGGTCGGTGGTTGCTTCAGCCATCCTCCAAGGATAGGCGGAGCAAGCAAAGCCGGGCCGCCCGAGCTCGGCTCTTTTCGAGTCGAGGGTAGAATCGAAGTCGAGTGAGCCTTTCCCACGAATCCGGTCCCCGCGCTACGACGATCCTCGCCGTGCGGCGAGGATCCGAGATCGCGGTGGCCGGGGATGGTCAGGTGACTGTCGGCGACGTGGTCATGAAGCACCGCGCCATGAAGGTTCGCCGGCTCTACCACGACCAGGTGGTGGTCGGCTTCGCCGGCTCGGTAGCCGATGCCTTCACCCTCTTCGACAAGTTCGAGCGCCATCTCGACCAGCACCAGGGCAACCTGCTCCGGGCGGCGGTCGCCCTGGGCAAGGAGTGGCGCACCGACCGTTACCTGCGCCACCTGGACGCCATGCTGGTGGTTGCCGGCAACAACCAGATGCTGCTGCTCAGCGGGGACGGCGATGTCATCGAGCCCGACGATGGGATCGGTGCCATCGGGAGTGGTGGACCCTATGCTCACGCTGCGGCCAAGGCCCTGATCGAGCACACCGATCTCCCCGCCGCCGAGGTGGTCCGCAAGGCCCTGGAGATCGCCGCCTCGATCTGCATTTACACCAACAGCGAGATCTCCGTGGAGACCATCTCCGATACGCCACAAGGGGAGCCAGTTGGAACCGGAGCTTAAGCCGGCCGAGATCGTGTCCTCCTTGGACCGCTACATCGTCGGTCAGGCGGATGCCAAGCGGGCCATGGCCATTGCCCTGCGCAACCGCCACCGGCGCATGCAAGTGCCCCCAGAGCGCCGTCAGGACATCGTCCCCAGCAACATTCTCCTGATCGGGCCGACCGGAGTAGGCAAGACCGAAATCGCCCGCCGGCTGGCCCAGCTGACCCATTCCCCCTTCATCAAGGTGGAGGCGACCAAGTTCACCGAGGTCGGCTATGTCGGTCGTGACGTGGAGTCGATCATCCGGGATCTCCTCGATCAGACCATCACCCAAGTGCAGAGCCAGCGGGTTGCCGACGTGGAAGCGGAAGCCAAGCAGAGAGCCGACTCTCGGATTGTCGATCGGCTCATCGAGGCCGATCAGCCGGCCCCAGCTCCGGCAGAGACTGGCGCCGAGGCGACCGTGGAGGACCAGGCTCGGCCCGCCCCCAATCCGGCCCCGGCCGGAGCGGAGCAGGTGGCCGTCGCCCGTCGGGAGCGGACTCGGCGGCGCCAGTTGCTGCGCAAGTTGGCTGCCCGCAAGCTGGATGACCGCCAGATCGAGATCGAGGTGGAGGAGGCCTACGCTGCCCCGGTCGAGGTCTTCTCGGGGAGCGGCTACGAGGAGATCGGATGGTCGCTCTCCGACTTTTTCAGCCAGCTGGCGCCACCGCGCAAGCGGAGCAAGCGGATGACCGTCGCCGACGCCCGCCACGTCCTCACCCAGGAGGAGACGGAACGGCTGGTCGACGTCGACCGTGTCTATGACGACTCCATCCGTCTGGTCGAGGAGAACGGGATCGTCTTCATCGACGAGGTCGACAAAATCGCGGGACCCTACGTGGAAGCCCACGGGCCCGATGTCAGTGGAGCCGGCGTGCAGCGCGACCTGCTGCCGATCATCGAGGGCTCAACCGTGAGCACCAGGTACGGCCAGGTGCGCACCGACCACGTCCTCTTCGTGGCCGCCGGAGCCTTCACCTCGGCCCGACCGTCCGATCTCATTCCCGAGTTCCAGGGCCGCTTCCCGATCCGGGTCGAACTGCTGCCCTTGGTTGAGGCTGATCTCTGCCGCATCCTGGTCGAGCCCAGCACTGCCCTGACTCGGCAGTACTCGGAGCTACTGGCCACCGAGGAGGTGGAGCTGGAGTTCACCCCCGAGGGCGTGGAGGAACTCGCTCACCACGCCTTCTTGGTCAATGAGCGGGACGAGAACATCGGTGCGCGCCGCCTCTTCACCGTCATGGAGCGGGTGCTCCAGGACGTCTCCTTCGCCGCCGAGGATTTTCAGGGCCAGAAGGTCACCGTCGACCGCGAGTTTGTCAGAACCAAGCTGGGCGACCTGGTCCGCGACCAGGATCTCCGCCGCTACGTGCTCTGATCGCTCAAGATCCGGCGCTCAGGTCAGTGCGGCGGCGACCAGATGTAGGGAGTGGTGCTGGCCACGGTGAGAAAACCGAGCCGCTCCAGGATCGGCCTGCTGTTCTCCGAGGCGTCGACCTGAAGGTAGCGAAGGCCCCGTTCGGCGGCGAGCTGGGCTCGGTAGGCGACGGTCGCTCGGTAGATCCCCTGGTGGCGCCATTCGACGAGAGTGGAGCCGGCCCATAAGCTGGCGAACTCCGACCCCAGCACCAGGTTGACGCGGGCAGTGCAGACCACCACGCCCTGGGCCTCCGCCACCAGCAGAACGACGGTGTCCGGGTTGGCCTGGGCATCGTTGTAGAAGGCCTCGCCGAGGAAGCTGCAGTCCTCGCCGGAGACCACGGTCAGGAGCTCAGCCATGCGCTCGGCGTCGCTTCGGGTGTGCACCTGACGCAGGCTCACCCCAGGGGGAGTTTGTGGGGATTGGTCGACGTCGGCAACCCTACCGATGAGCAGGCTTTCCCGCTCCTCCGGCACGAACCCGGCTCTGACCAGGCGACCGACCAGATCGTCGGTTCGGTCGTGGCTGAAGGTCTTCCACTCGAAAGCTGACCCCAGCTCGGAGAAGAACTCGACCTGGCGCTCGATCAGGGCGTCCAACTCGGGTCCGCCCAGGCTCTCCAGGTCAGTGGTCATGACGAAACCGCGGGGTGCCCAACCCCAGGAGCGATAGAGGGGTCCGTCCGACTCCTCGTGTCCGCCCGGGGGCATTTTGACGGCCAGCGGCCCCCGCCTCTGGGCGTCGAAGGCTCCGAGGAACTCGGCCCTGTCCTCAGCTCTCTCATCCTGGGCGGCTGGCATAGACGGAGGAGTTTAGGCAGGGGCAGGGCTGTGTCACGGTGGGGCAGCGGCGCTGGGTGGGATACCATGACGGCGGCGATCAAATTCACATGCCCGGCGGACGCCTCCCGGAGTCCCCTTCGTGGGCCGGCAGGCGGTTGATGCCAGGCAGAGGCGGTAACTGAATAGGAGGGCGAGCATGCCTGTAGCCACGCTCACCGAGCTGCTCCAAAACGGTGTCCATTTCGGCCACCAGACCAGCCGGTGGAATCCGAAGATGCGCCACTACATCTTCGCCAGCAAGGGCGGGATCCACATCATCGATGTGTCCCAGACCGTCGATTTGCTGGACCAAGCCTGCCAGTTCGCGCACGACACGGTGGCCCAGGGCGGCCAGATCCTCTTCGTCGGCACCAAGAAGCAGGCCCAGGAGACCATCCAGGAGCAGTGCGCTCGCAGCCACCAGCCCTACGTGGTCAACCGCTGGATGGGTGGCATGCTCACCAACTTCGAGGTGGTCAAGCGTCAGCTCAAGCGGATGGCCGAGCTGGTCGAGATGCGTGACTCAGGTGCCCTCGCCGAGATGAGCAAGAAGGACCAGCGCCGGCGCGAGGACGAGCTGGAGCGCTTGGAGCGCAACTTCGGGGGCATCGTCAACATGAAGCGGCTGCCGGCGGCGGTCTTCGTGGTCGACCCCCACAAGGAGCGCCTGGCGGTGACTGAGGCGCTCAAGCTGCAGATCCCCATCATCGCCATCACCGACACCAACTGCGACCCCGAGGAGATCAGCCAGATCATCCCCGGTAACGACGACGCGATTCGCAGCGTCCGCCTCATCGTCACCCGGCTGGTGGATAGGGTCATGACCGGCCTCGAGGAGCACCAGAAGATCGAGCAGGCCCAGGCGCAGAAGGCGGAGGCGGAGCGCGAGGTCCAGGCCGAGGAGGCGCGAGTTGCGGCGGCCAAGGCAGAGGCTGAAGCCGAAGCAGAGGCGGCCCGGGCGGCCGCCGCCGCGGCCGAGGCGGCGACGGAAGACACTGACGAGGCTCCAGCCGCGGAGGAGCCGGAGGCACCGGCATGAGCCAGTCGATCAGCGCTGACATGGTGCGCCGTCTGCGCGAGCAGACGGGGGCCGGAATCATGGACTGCAAGGCGGCCCTGACCGAGGCCGGGGGCGACTTTGAACGCGCCCGGGACATCCTCCGGGCCAAGGGCCTGGCCTCCGCGCAGAAGCGCTCAGGCCGGCAGACCAAGGAAGGGCTGGTGGACTCCTACATCCACCCCGGCGGTGGCATCGGCGTCCTGGTCGAGGTCAACTGCGAGACCGACTTCGTTGCTCGGACCGATACCTTCAAGGCCCTGGTCCACGACATAGCGCTCCAGGTCGCCGGGCGCTCGCCGCGCTGGGTGCGCCGCGAGGACATCGCCGCAGAGGAGCTCGAGCGCGAGCGCTCCGTCTACCGCGAGCAGGCCGAGCGAGAAGGCAAGTCGGCAGAGCGCTTGGAGCAGATCGTCGACGGTCGGCTGCGCAAGTTCTACGAAGAGACCTGCCTTTACGATCAGGCCTGGCTCCGCGACGAGGGTTCCAAGGGCCGTTCGGTGACGCAGGTGATTCAAGAGGTGATCGCCGCCACCGGCGAGAACATCAGCGTCGCCCGCTTCGCTCGCTTCGAGCTAGGCAAGGGAGTGGCTGATGAGAGTCAAGCAGATGACGCTTGAACCACTGGAGCTGACCGGTACCTCGGTGAGCCCGGAGCCTGGCCTGCAGCCGCACTACCGCCGGGTGGTGATCAAGATCAGCGGCGAGGCGCTGGTCGGCGACGGCCAATTCGGCATCGACCCCGATGTCCTGGACATCGTCGCCCGTGAGCTTCAAGGTGCCCACGCGCTGGGGACGGAGATCGCGGTGATGGTGGGCGGGGGCAACATCTTCCGGGGTCTGGCCGGAGCGCAGCGGGGAATGAACCGAGTCACCGCCGACCTGATGGGGATGCTGGGCACGGTGATCAACGCGCTGGCCCTGCGGGACGCCCTGGAGGCACACGGAATGCCCACTCGGGTGCTGACCGCGATCGAGATGCACCAAGTCGCCGAGCCCTACATCAGGGGCCGGGCGATCCGGCACCTGGAGAAGGGCCGGGTGGTGGTCTTCTGCGCCGGCTCTGGCAATCCCTTCTTCACGACAGACACTCCGGCCGCTCTCCGGGCTGCCGAGATCGGTGCCGATCTGCTCATCAAGGCGACCCGGGTGGATGGCATCTACAGCGCCGATCCCGAAGTGGACCCCAACGCGAACCGGCTGCCCAACCTGACCTACCTGGAAGTGCTCAACCTGCGCCTTCAGGTGATGGACAACACCGCCATCACCCTGTGCATGGACAACCGGCTGCCCCTCTTGGTGCTGGACCTCTTCACCGCCGGCAACCTGGCCCGCGCCGTCAGCGGCGAGCACGTCGGTTCCTTGGTCAGCGACCAAGCGCCGCCGTCGTGAGCGACGACCTTCTCCGGGACACCCAGAACCGGATGGCTAAGAGCGTCGACTCGCTGCAGCGGGAGCTCGGATCGATCCGCACTGGACGAGCAAGCCCGGCCTTGATCGAGCACCTCCAGGTGGAGGTCTACGACAGCCACATGCCGCTCAACCAGGTGGCCAGCATCTCCGCCCCGGAGGCCCACCTGCTCCTGGTGCAGCCCTGGGATCGCAACAACATCGCGGCCATCGAGAAGGTGCTCCGCCGCAGTGAGCTGGGGCTGAATCCCGCCAACGACGGTCAGCTGATCCGGCTCCCGGTACCCCCGCTCAACGAGGAGCGGCGCAAGGAGTTTGTGCAGATGGTCAAGCACCGCGCCGAGGAGGCCCGGATCGCCGTCCGCAACATTCGCCGCGATGACATGGAGCAGCTGCGCGGGTTGGAGCACGAGAAGGAGATCTCCATGGACCAGGCGCAGCGGGCGCAGGCTCAGTTGCAGAAGATCACCGATGCCTTCATCGAGGAGATTGAGGAGGTGGCGCGGCGAAAGGAAGCCGAGTTGCTCGAAGTCTGAGCCCCCACCGAGGCTGCGCTGGTGGCTAAGCCCGGTCCCGCCCTGCCTCGCCACATCGGCATCATCATGGATGGCAACGGGCGCTGGGCCCGGCGACGCGGTCTCCGTCGCAGCGCTGGCCACAAGGCAGGCATCCAGGCCATCCGACGGGTGATGGACGCTGCCGACAAGGCCGGGGTGCACTGCCTCACCCTCTACGCCTTCTCCACCGAGAACTGGTCCCGGCCCCGTCAGGAGGTGGCCACCTTGATGCGCCTCTTCGAGCAGACCCTGCAGGCGGAGGTCGACGAACTCCATCGCAACGGGGTCCGGATCAAGGTGATCGGCCGCCGCGAGCAGCTCTCCACCCGCCTGCAGAGGCTGGTCGAGGACGCCGAACAGCGCACCGCCGACAACTCGGTGGGGATGCTCAACGTAGCCATCAACTACGGCGGTCGGGCCGAGATCGTTGATGGCGTGCGCCAGCTGGCCAGCGCCGGCGCTGACCTCAGCCAGCTCGAAGAAGATCAACTGGCGGGCGCTCTGTACACGGCCGGGCTGCCGGATCCGGATCTGATCATTCGCACCGCCGGCGAGATGCGTACGAGTAATTTCTTGATCTGGCAGGCTGCCTATGCCGAGCTCTACGTCACCGAGACTTACTGGCCCGACTTCGGCGCCGACGACCTGCGCGCGGCGCTGGCCGATTACGCCGGCCGCGACCGCCGCTTCGGTGGGGTGCTGGAGCCGCGGTGAACCTGGCGGTTCGCACTGCCGTTGGGGTGGCCTTGCTGGGCCTCTTCCTGGCTGCCCTCTGGCTGGGAGACCCCTATGTGGACGCCTTCGTGGCGCTGGTGGTCAGTCTCGGTCTCTGGGAGTACTGGCAGCTCTGGCGGGGCGCCGGGCTGCGCATCGACCCCATCCTGCTCTACGGGCTGGCCGCCGTCTGGCTCTTTCGCTACGCCTATCCCAATGTGCCCCAGGCGGGGGTGGTCTTGGTGATTGCGGTGGTGGCCGGGCTGGCCTACTCGCTGCGCTTCGAACCCCAGGATCAGCCCTTCCTGCGCTGGGCTTTGGCCCTGGGAGGGGCCGCCTGGCTCGGCTTCTGCCCGGGCTTCTTGCTCCTGCTCTATCACGGGATCGCCGATCGGCCCCGGGCGGTCGAGGTGGTCCTCCTCACGGTGGGGATCTCGGTGATCGGCGACACCCTGGCCTACCTGGTCGGATCCCGCTTTGGGCGGCACCCTTTCTTCGCCAAGATCAGTCCTCGCAAGACCTGGGAAGGAGCGCTCGCGGCGGTCATTGCCCCCACCGTCGCGGTCGGTCTCCTACTTCCCCTGGCCTTGCCTCGGCTAGACCACCTCCTGGCGTTTGGGATAGGGTTCCTGGCCGCTTTGGCAGCGGTGGCCGGTGACCTGGTCGAGTCCCAGCTCAAGCGTGAGCTGGGAGTCAAGGACTCCGGGCGGCTGCTCCCCGGCCATGGGGGGGTGCTCGACCGGATGGACAGCCTGATCTTCGTGGGGGCGGTCGTATACTCGCTTTTGGGGGCGACACACGCGTTCTGACTTCCCCCACCACCGGCCCCCTTCGAGCGGGATGCGGCCGGGACCACATCGGAGGCTCGATCGATGCCAACGCGGGTAGCCGTGATCGGGGCCACCGGGTCAATCGGTGCGCAGGCGCTGGAGATCATCGCTCGTTATCCCCAGCATTTCGAACTTGCCGGGGCGGTTGCGGGTCGACGGGCCGCCGCTCTGCGCGAGGCACTGACTCCCTTCCCGGCGGCCCGGGCGGTCTTGATCGATCCGGACGGGCCAGTCCCAGAGGGGACTGCGGTCGGCATCGAGGCAGCCTGCCAGCTGGCCGGTTCTGCCGACGTCGACGTGGTCCTGGTTGGGGGAGGGGGTGCCGGTGCTTTGCTGCCCACTTTGGCCGCCTGCCGGGGCGGCCACCTGGTCGCCATCGCCACCAAGGAAGTGCTGGTCATGGCGGGGGAGCTGGTGACCGAGACGGCCCACCAGCACGGCGCCCGGATCGTCCCGGTAGACAGCGAGCACAGCGCGATCTGGCAGTGCCTGCGCGGGGAGCGTAAGGAGAGCGTCCAGCGCCTAATCCTCACCGCCAGCGGGGGAGCTCTGCGGGCGCTGCCCTTGGCCGAGCTGAGCCGGGTCACCCCCGAGCAAGCCCTGGATCACCCCAACTGGCGCATGGGTCCGAAGGTGACCATCGACACCGCCACCATGATCAACAAGGGTCTTGAGGTGATCGAGGCGCATTTCCTCTTCGACATCCCCTACCAGCAGATAGACGTGGTGATTCAGCCCCAGAGCGCCATCCACTCTGCGGTCGAGTTCTGCGACGGCACGATGATGGCCCAACTGGGGGTCGCCGACATGCGGGCCCCCATCGCCCTGGCCCTGAGCGACGGCGTCCGGCTCCCCGGAGTCGTTCCCTCGCTCCAGCTGACCGAGCTCGCCCGGATCGACTTCGAGGCCGTCGATCCGGCGCGTTACCCGGCCCTCCAGGTGGTCCGTGACGCCGGTGCCCGGGGTGGGGCGGTTCCGGCCGTGATGAACGCTGCCAACGAGGTGGCAGTGGCCGCCTTCCTGGACGGCAGGCTGGCCTTCATGGAGATCTCCTCGCTGGTGGCCACGGTGATCAGCGACTTCCAGCCGCCGGCACAGCTTGGCCTCGAAGATCTGCTCGCGGCGGACCGCTGGGCCCGGGAAAGGGCCGAGGCCCTGGCCAGCCAGCCGAGTTCCCCGACCCCCGGCGCGGTGACCGTCTAGATGGGCGGATTCGTTCTCACCTGGCAGACCGTGGGGGGCATCATCCTGATGCTCCTGGTGGTGGTGGCGATCCATGAGCTCGGCCACTTCGTTGTCGCCAAGCGGGCGGGAATCATGGTCCAGGAGTTCTCGATCGGCTTCGGCCCGCGGCTCTTCAGCCGGATGCATGGCGAGACGCGCTACTCCTTGCGCCTGCTGCCTTTGGGCGGCTACGTGCGCATGGCCGGGATGACCGGCCTGGAGAAGCCTGCCGACGACGGCGGCGCGCGGGGCTTCATCCACGCCAGCAACATCCGCAAGGCGCTCACCCTGGCCGCCGGGGGCCTGATGAACATGGTCCTGGCCGGGGCGATCTTCACCGGTGTGGCCGTGGTTGGTGGTCCCTCACCGCAGATCGAACATGGCGGAGCTCTGGCCGGGGCGGGCGTCAAAGGCAACTGGCAGGTGGTCTCCGTCGCCGGGCATCCGACCAAGAACCTGAGTGGGATCCGTTCCGACATTCAGGCCGATCGCGGCCGACCCCTGCAGGTCGGCCTCAAGCCCTGGGATGGGGGAAGCACCAAGGAGGTGACCGTCCGGCCCCAGCTGCACTGGGAAGGACTGACCAAGACGCCCAAGATCCCGCTTGAGGCAACCATCACCTCGATCAACGGAGCCGCAATTCCCCGAGCCACCTCGGGGGCGATGGCCCGGGCGGTCCCGGGCAGCGGTCCTCTCCGGGTCGCCTACCTGACCGCCTCGGGCAAGCGGGGGGTAGTCTCGGTCAAGCGCAGCCAGCTCCAGGTTCAGTGGCTGGTCGGCTACATCGCGTCGGAGGGGAACCTGCTGATACCGAGCCTGGGTGGACCGCCGATGCCCATCTCCTCGGCCCTCGCCACCGGGTTCTACGCGGTGCCCAGCCAGATCGGCTCCACCTTCGTCGATCTCTGGAAGCTGGTCAGTCCCCACCATGCCTCCGACCTGCGCTTGTCGGGACCGGTCGGCATCGCTGAGGAGACCTCGGTGGCGACCCAGATCGGGCCTACCACGTACCTAACCCTGATGGCCCTGATTTCGGTCAACCTGGGCCTGTTCAATCTCCTGCCGATCCCCTTCCTGGATGGTGGCCGACTCTTCTTCGTGCTCTTGGAGATGGCGCGGCGGAGGCGCATCAATCCTCGCGCCGAGGCTGCCGTTCACGCAGTTGGGTTAGCCTTGATAGCGATGCTCTTCATCTACGTGACCTACGGCGACATCACCAACCTGGCCCGATGATCCAGCGCCGCAAGACTCGACCCATCAAGGTCGGCAAGGTGGTCATTGGGGGAGCCGCGCCGATCAGCGTGCAGACCATGACCAAGACACCCACCGAGGACGTCAAGGGCACCCTGGAGCAGATCGCCCGCGCCGCCGNNCGCGGGCATTCAGTGCCTGCGTCTGAACCCCGGCAACATTCGCCAGCCGGAGAAGATCGCCGAGATTGCCCGGCGCTGTCAGGCCCTGGGGGTGCCGATTCGGATCGGCGTCAACGCGGGCAGCCTGCCCGACCGCAAGAAGCTGGCCGGGGGCAGGGGCGAGGGCGGGATTCCCGACGT
>PLDE01000151.1 GCA_003135035.1 Candidatus Dormiibacterota bacterium
AAGACTGATGAAGTTCGCCCGCAGCTCATAGGAGCGGGTAACCAGGGCAGCGAAGATGGCCTTGCCGAAGCCCTGGCCCTGGAACTCGGCAGCCACCCCAATCGTGGTGACGTGGGATTCCTCCCCCACCGCCCACAGTCCCCCATATCCCACCACCCGGCCATTGCGACGCAGGCAGAGGTAGTGAGCGGCACGGTTGTTGTTGAGCTCGCGCTGGTAGGCGCTGCCCGGCCAGGGGGTGGGGAAGACGGCCAACTCGATGTCCCGCACCGAGGGGATGTCCTCCTCGCGCATGGGGCTGAGGCGTAGTTTCTCGCCGATCAGGACCACGGTCGCGCTCCTACTGGCTCCGCATAGTCGGCTCTGATGTGATCGTAACCTGGGATTGGAGTCGGCCTGCTGCTGGCGATCCAGGCTAGCGCTTCTCGCCGCTCTCTGGAGGGCGGCGCCAGGATGGTAGCGGAAGGCACTTCCCGGCCCTCACCGGGGAAACCGACAGCCCGCTTCGCCTGGCTCCACCAGGCGGGCCAAGGAGCGTCGCGAGAGAGCAATTCCGTGGCGCCCCGGGGCAGCCAGCGCGACCCGGGCTGACCGCCTGGGGCCGGGTCGAGAATCTGGCCGAATGAGCCGCCTCGGCCGGCATCGGCGAGGGCCAGCACACTCTCCTCGCCGGGATCGATCTGTCGCCCCACCACCTCCAGTGACCCCACCAGCGCCAGCGGACACCGGAGTGCCTGGGACGCTCCGGTCGCCGCGGCAAGGCCACCCCGGACCCCCATGTACGAACCAGGCCCGCGGGTAGCTACGACCTGGCCGATGCGGTCTCGGTGGGCTTCCAGGGCCTGCCGGGTCACGCCAATTAGCCAGGGATCGGCCAGGCCGGCGGCCGGAGACCAGGCGAGGTCGCCGGAAGGAAGTACCAGGATCACCAGTGGCTCCGAGCGTTGGGACCCGTCGATGGCCAGGATCCAGTCTCGCTCAGACAAGCGAATCCCTCCGTCCCCTGCTCTGCCGGATTGACACAGTGATATCGCGCGCAACCGGCGAGACGATTTCCAACCTAACCTCAGCAGTGAACCACTCGGCTGCGGTCCGCTCGGGCCACTCGACCAGCGCCGCGCCGTCGAGGAGGGCCTCGTCGATTCCCAGCACCCGCAGATCCGTTCCCATTTCCAGTCGGTAGAGGTCGAGGTGGTGGACAGCGATGCGCCCCGGGTGGACGGCGTGGAGCAGGAAGGTAGGACTCCGGACGTCTTCTCCCCCGCCGGCCCCGGCCACGATTCCCTGGGCAATCACGGTCTTCCCGGCGCCGATTCCACCGCGCAGGGCGATGCAGTCGCCCGCCACTAGACTGACGCCGATTCGCCGCCCTAGGGCACGCGTCTCGTCTGCGGAGTGACTCCGCAGGGTCAGCGCCGGTACCGACTCAGAAGTGCCGGAAGCCATCAGTGGCCGGTAGCCGGGCCGGTTCCCCACCCCGGGACTGGAAGAGTTGGACTCCCGGCCGGGCGGTTAGTTCTCCGATCACAGAGAGCGGGGCGGTCTTCTCTGTCCACCCGCCGAGGAGCGCCTTGAGCAGGGACTCGGGAACGGCGGCGAGGAGCTCGAAGTCTTCGCCGCCTGTCAGCGCGAATTCTGGGCTCGGCGCGACGCTGGCCACCCCGTCCGAGGTGGGTAGCCGGTCGAGCCACACGTCCGCCCCGGTCCCACTCGCCTGGCAGATCCTGCCCAGGTCCAAGAGAAGCCCGTCACTGATGTCTGTCATGGCCGTGGCACCAGCCCGGCGCAGAGCCACCCCCGCCGAGGCCCGCGACCGGGGCTCGAGCAGATGCTGGCGCCAGGAGACGGGACAACCCTCTTCATCACGCTCGAGCATCTGCAAGGCGGCCGCAGCCAGACCCAATTCACCAGTCACGATCAGAGCCTCCCCGGCTGATCCGCCGCCCAGGGTCACCGGTCGGCCGTCAGCCATCTCACCCATCACTGTCACCGTGACGGTAAGTGGGCCGGCCGTCTCACCGACGTCGCCGCCCATGACCACGGCTCCGTCCATGGCTGCGGCCTCTACTACGCCGAGCTGGATCGCCTCAACCGCGCGAGCGGAGGTCTGGGCCGGGATCGATGCCGCAACCAGGCCCCCGCGGGGACGGGCTCCCATCGCGGAAATGTCCGACACGGCGGCCATCCAGGCCTTCCAACCGACCTGGTACGGGCTCTGATAACGACGCCGAAAGTCAACGTCCTCCGAGATCGTGTCGGTGGTCCACAGCACCAGGGCACCAGTTGGCGGGAGCCAAGCCGCGGCGTCGTCCCCGGGACCGACTTCTGCGTCTGCATCTGCTTTGCCACCCAAGGCGATCAACTGCTTGAGCAGGATGGCCTCACCTCGATCCGCTACCGCATCTCCCCCGCTCCAGCCAGCCGCCCGCAGCGCGGTCAGCGAGACCGCCGCCTCGACCAAACTCAGCGGGTCGCCGAGGCCAGAGGTGCGGGAACGCCATCCTTGGGGCTACTGGCTCCGTAACCACCCTCCGGTCGATGCTCCGCTAGGCCCGCCAGATAGGCGGCGCGGCCAGCAGCTACCGCGGCCGAGAAGGCCGCCGCCATGGCGGCGGGATCCCGGGCATTGGCGATCCCCGTGTTCACCAATACCCCAGCCGCGCCCCACTCCATCACTCGAGCGGCATCGCCCGGCGATCCCAGCCCCGCATCGACGATCGTGGGCACAGGAGAGCGGTTGATGATCGCCCGAATGTTGAATGGATTGAGCACCCCCAGGGTGGATCCGATGGGTGCCGCTCCGGGCATGACAGCGGTCGCCCCGGCTTCGGCTAAGCGCAAGCAGAGAGCCACGTCGTCGCTGCAGTAGGGCATAACCGTGAAGCCCTCGGCCACCAGTTCCCGGGTCGCCTCAAGCGTCGCGATCGGATCTGGCAGCAGCGTCTCCTCATCGCCGACCACTTCGATCTTGATGAAATCGGAAAGGCCGGTGGCACGCGCCAGGCGAGCCAGCCGCACGGCTTCTGCCGCAGTCCTGGCCCCGGCCGTGTTGGGAAGCACCGTGTAGGCGCTCAGATCTAGTGCCGCCAATTCCGATCTCTGGTCGCCGTCGAGGTGAAGTCGCCGCACGGCGACCGTGATCATCTCCGTCCCCGACGCGGCCAGGGCCGCCGCCAGTACCTCCGGCGAGGGAAATCGCGCCGCCCCATGAATCAGCCGGCAGGTGAGTCCAACTGCGCCTAGTCGAAGTTTGTCTTCAGCCATAGGTCGTACCACCTCCCACCAGGTGCACCACTTCCAGTTCGTCCCCGATCGCGAGTTCGATCCCCGCCCAGTCTGCGTTCTTGAGGATCTCACCATTGCGTTCGATCACGATCCCATCCTGCACCACTCCGATACCGTCCAGGTAGCCACGAACTGACGTTCCCGGGGGGCACTTTCGCTGCTGGCCGTTGACGCGCAGAGTTAGCCACGAGCTCTCCGCCTCGAACTCCGCCCTCAGGCCCCGGGCGACCTCCTGGGGATTCCCGGCCTGAGAGAGAGCGCGGACCACCGCCACGATGTCTGCCCCGGCAGCGGCGGCCCTTCCCACCGTTCCGNNCTCACCTGCTCGAAGCCGACAGCGGCTCTGCCCGGCTTGGTCGGGGTGGCGTAGACGGGGCCCGCCGACAGGTAGTCGATGGGCTGAGTGGCGGCTCGTACCACATGCTCGGCGGAGTGGGTTGACAGCCCGATCAGCAGCTCCGGTCCAAGTTGGGCGCGCACCTGGGCGGGGTCGAGATCGGCCTGGCCAACGTGCACCCCGTCCGCGCCAGCCGTCCTGGCCAGGTCAACATGATCGTCAACCAGAAACAGCGCTCCCCCGGCGTGGCAGACGTCGCGGCAGGCTTGGGCGAGGT
>PLDE01000021.1 GCA_003135035.1 Candidatus Dormiibacterota bacterium
GGGAACTCATCGATCCATTCTCGTTCGTGCGGGCGTGCTCCGTAACGGTTGGAAGAGAGCGCTGGGTCAGGCCCGAGAAGGGGAAGGAGCTTGGACGACGCCTGGCAGGACGGGAGATGTCGCCTCGCGCAGGTGGTTGCCAACGACGGACACACGAGCAGAAACCAGCCTGGAGGCAAAGGGGCCTAGGAGCAACTCTGAGAGTTTGGGCAGTAGGGGACGCCCTCGATCTGACCTATCCGAATCCACACCGGGGCCAGCGCAGTAGATGGCGGGGTTGAGTTCCAAACTGGCTGACTGCCGGCGTAGGTGGCAGGCACGTACATGGATCGGCCGCCAAGCGATTCGGAGCCCGTCTTGCCTGTCGGGTAGATCCATGATGCGTTGGCACTCAGTGTCTCCACGATGTAGGCCGTCACCGGGATCTCGTCTTGCGAGTTGACCACCGGGTAGGGGGACGGAGTTTCTCCCCGCACTGAGACTTCGCGGTAAGTGTGGGAGACCCCGCTGGAGGTGCCCGCGGCCCCAGCTGCATCTGGGCCCGTCTCCATCGTGCAGATGCCATCCCCGAAGCACCACTCGACTCCAGACTCCTGCAAGGTCGCTGTCACGGTGAGCACCAGAGCGCGACCATCAAAGGTCGCGTCGCTGATCTGGCTCCCCGAGGCGGTCGCATCGGGCGGGACATTGTCCCCTTGGAGATAGAAGTAGGTGGGCAGGTTCACGGCGGCGTTCAACGGGGGCGTGGCGACTACCGATCCTGCGCTCAAGCTTCCCCCGATCAGCTCATTCACCAGGAAGTTTTCCATGTTCTGAATCTGGGACGGGAACCCGGGCGGGTTGCAGATGGCGCCAGAGCCCGCGGCACCGCAGATTGGCGTCGCGTAGAGTCCTTTCGAGGCCACAGCCCCGTTATCAACGCAAGGGGGCTGGCCGGCCGCCTGGTTGGGATTGGGCGTGAGCGGCTGATAGAACTCTGCGTAGACGTCGTATTCCGAGAGCGTCACGGTGCCATCATTGGTGCCAATACTTACCCGGCCCCCGGTCCCAGAGGCATTTTTGTAGCCACCAAGACCAACGCCGTCCACGCTCCCAGACTGACCGGGCAAGTTCCAAGAGACCACGCCGCCGAATTGCTGAAGCGCCTCGTTGTCTGAGTTCTCCAACGCACCGAAATTCGTCGGGGTGAACTCGTACTCGCCGACACATGCTTGAGCCTTCCCGCTGTAGTAGTCGCTGGGCGAAGGCCCTGTTGTCCCGGTGTTGTCCACCGGTGCGAAGGTCTGGTTCGTGCCCGCGTACCAGCCGGTGGGAGTGGTTCCAGAGCTGCCGCCGCCGCCGGTACCACCGCCACCGCCGCCGCCTCCGCAGTTCACGGTACAGGCGAGCACCGAGGCAGGACCAGCGCCAATACTAATCCCCGATGCGGACCCCAGGACCAAGAGTCCCAGAGCCAGTACAGCAGCAGCGGCTAGTCGCTGCATCTCAACTAGCTCCGACCCCAGCGCAGGCCGAACTTTCGATCTGGCTCGCATCCACGATGGACGACTTACTGGCACCGCAGGTGTATTCAGCCCATTGCTGGACGACGGGGCCGCCGACATACTGCGCTATGGCCTTCGTGATCTGGTCGGTATTGAGGAAGAGAACCTGCTGCATCGAACCGGCCGAGCCCGTCCCGGTGACCTTGCCCCCGATCACGATTTTGCAGCCCTTCGAGTAGCGCCACCAGGCGACCACCACGTCGTCAGGCCCTCCAGTGTCATTCACCTGAACGAGGGTGTCGGCGAGCGGCACTACCGACAAGCGATAGGGGAACAGGCAGCCAGTACCGGACTCGTTGAAAGACTGAGGGGGCGAGCCTGCGACCGCGCTCCACTGCGTCTGGCCGACCGCCCCTTCAGTCTCTACACCTCCCAGGCCGCCGACCGCGGGGTAGTACGAGAAGAACTCAGCTAAGAACAACTGGCGCACAACGCTCTGTGCCACGGCTACGTTCTGTGCCGAGGACATACTGGTATCGTCCGCATTGATTTCTACGTGACCCATTGAGGCGAGCACGTTGGCCGTAGGCACATGAGCTTCCCCCAACCCAGCGAAGTAGGTCGCGGCAGCACCAGACGGATTCTTCTGCGCGGGGCCAACGAACGATCCCGCGGCGTTGACCGCCGGGACCGACTGCACACTGGGCGAACTGCTGGGAGATGGGCGGCTGGCAGAGCCCTCACCTCCAGAGCAGGCGGACAGCCCCAAGGCGCTAGCAGCCACCAAGGCGACCACTATCCCACTCCGAGTGAATCCCTTGAACATGCTCCTGGTTCCCATTATCGACCCTCCGAGTTGGAACGCTACCAATAGCCCCTGGCAATCGACCGTATCGAGATCATGGCGGGCGGTTGCGCTGACTTGAGTCTGAGTCTAAGTTCGGACCGCGCCCTGGAAATTGGGTAGCTACCCGATAGCGTACCACCCGGGCGACGCATGGCTACCGACAGCCCATAGCAAACTGCCTAAGGAAGATGGGGGAGGGGAGGGGGGGCCGGCCGCCACGCCACCCTAGAGGTCGGTATGACTCGCCGCGTTGTCCTGGAAGAGTGACCCCCGTCTGATGTACCGACGCACCACCGGCAGGCTCTTGTGGCCGGTCTGGTCCATGATCGAGCGCTCAGACGCGCCACCCGCCGCCGCCGCCGTAGCCAGACCTGATCTGAGGCTGTGCCCGGCATAGGACGTCGGCTCCAGCCCAGCCGTCACCGCTGCCGCCTTAACGATCAGAGCGACGGACTGGGCAGTTAGTCTCCTGTCTCGAACGCCTCCCCGCGAGTTCATGGGCCGGAAGCACGGGCCCTTGAGGAGGCCGGCCGCTGACTGCCAGGCTCTCCAGGCCTTCACTGGACAGGTGTCGACGTGACGACCGAAGGGGATCCCAACCTCGCGGCCGACCCCTTCCTGGTCGGTCTTGCTACGGCGGATCCTCACGCGCAGGCCTTGAGCCGTCTCCTCCAGGTCGTCAACGTCCAGGGCGACCAGCTCACTTCTCCTGAACCCTCCAGCGAAACCGAGGAGGAGGATAGCCCGGTCCCGCAACCCGGACAGAGTGTCGAGCTCCATATGGTCGAGCATGGCCCGAAGGTCATCGGTGGCCAGGGCCGTCTTCTGGAAGCGCGGAGCCGTCCCGAGCACCCTCCTTATCCCGGCCATGGTCTTCCTCACCGTCTCGTCCGACGTCGGTGATGGCAGATGAGAGAGCTTGTGGGCTTCGGAGATCGCCGAGGCCCGCCGGTCTATGGTGGCGGCCGTGACCTCACCAGTCGAGGCGAGCCAGCTCAGATAGCCAGAGACAGTCTCGGGGGTAGC
>PLDE01000057.1 GCA_003135035.1 Candidatus Dormiibacterota bacterium
CCGGTGGCGGCGGTGGAGGCGGCCGTCGCCGAATGGGAACGACTAAGCCAGGTGCGGCAGTCGCGGGAGGCCGAACGCCTGGCCGACCGGGCTCACCGCGTGGTCGAGCCCCGCCAGCAGCAGACGGCGCGCAGCCGCAAGGCCCTCAGAGATCAGGCCAAGGTCGTGGAACTGGCTCGCGCCTTCGTGCTCGGGGAACCCGAGTCAGCTCGGGCAAACGAGGGCGAGGCCCAGGATCAGTGACGGGCGGTCTCTAGCTCCAAGGCCTCGCCTTCCTCGGCCTCGATGCTGACCCAGTCCGGCTGCCCGAGGAGCCGGCTGACCTCAACCATGATCCGACCCTGGGCATCGAAGACAGCGTCTTGGACGCGATCGATGCTGGGCCGGCTCGTCGAGACGACCTGGGCCAGATCCGGATCCTCTTGCGCGACCTCAGTCTGGCGCAGACGCTCGGTAATCTGGGGCGGCACCACCCGGCGCTCGCGAATCCGGGCATCCTCAAGGTCAGCCAGAACTCGGTCGAGATGCTCCAGGTTGGAGCGGTAGCGGCGCAGGATGCGGGTCCGCGAGAACCCATCGTGCTGCCGGCGAAGAATTTCCCGGCGGGTCGTGCGGAAACGGTTATCTCGCTCTGGGGTCATCATTTTGGGGGTATTTCCTTGGAGCCAACGCTCGATGCTGGTCGATTACGAGGGTCCCCTGCGCTAAGACTCTCGGTATTTCCAACGGCAACGGACGCAACCTGGTTACCCGGTGCTCCCCGTCACCTGGCAGCGCGGCACTTAGCAGCGAAGCTTCCTGAAGTATACCCCAAAATCCGGGAGTTTTTCAATGAGAATTTGCAGGGATGGGGATGCTAGTAGGGAAGTAATTTAGTTGCCTAAATGTTAGTTCTGGCGCGCCTCGCTGGGGACTCGGTCGCGCCTTCTCGCCTACCACCCTAAACTGGACCGGTGGCGACTGCCCCCAAAAATCGACCGGCGCGCGCCAAGCGCGTCAGAACCCGGATCACTGACCCAGACCTGCCGCTCGGTCTGACCCCGGCTCAGTGCCGGCACATGTATCGCCAGATGGTGCTGATCCGGCGCTTTGAGGAGCACGCCGCCGAGGCTTATGCCCAGGCCAAGGTGGGGGGGTTCCTGCACCTCTATATCGGTGAGGAGGCGGTAGCCGTCGGGGCCCTCAACGCCGGCCGCGACGATGACCACCTCTTAGGTCACTACCGAGACCACGGCTACGCCCTGGCCCGGGGCTGCGATCCCAAGGCCTGCATGGCCGAGCTGTTCGGGCGCGAAGACGGTCTCTGCCACGGCCGGGGCGGCTCGATGCATCTCGCCGAGGCGTCGCGAAACTTCTGGGGCGGCTACGCCATCGTGGGGTCGCACATCCCCATCGGCGCGGGCATGGCCTACGCCATGCAGTACCAGCAGCGCGACCAGATCGTGCTCGACTTCTTCGGTGATGGGGCGACCGGGAACGGCATTTTCCACGAGGGGCTGAACATGGCCGCGCTCTGGAATCTCCCCATCATCTTCATCTGCGAGAACAACCTCTACGGGATGGGGGCGACCTTGGCTGAGGAGTCTCCCGTCAGTGAGATGAAGATCAAGGCGGAGGGCTACACCATGCCCGCCGTGCAGTGCGATGGCATGGACGTGCTAGCGGTCTACGAGACGATTCAGAGGGCGGCCGAGCACTGTCGCAGCGGCAAGGGCCCCTTCTTCGTGGAGGCGTTGACCTACCGCTTCCGGGGCCATTCGATGGCTGACCCCGAGCTCTATCGGGACAAGGCCGAGGTCCAGCGCTGGCGCACCCAGGACCCCATCCCGCGCTTTGGCGACTTCTGCGTCGAGCACCGGGTCTGCAGCCCGAAGGAGTTGGCCCAGATCAACGAGGAGGTGGAGCAGCAGATGCTGGAGGCGGTCGCCTTCGCCGACCAGTCTCCCTGGCCCGACCCCAGCGAGGTGGACCGCTGGATCTATGCCAAGCCCATCGATCCTGAGGTCAATGCGCTGCTTGAGCAGGATGGCGCCTCCGCGCTCCTCGCGCCCGAGCCCGAAGTCAAAGAGGCGGGTGTCTGAGATGGCGGTGGTCAGCTATCGGGACGCCGTGCGTGGCGCCCTCCGCGACGAGATGCTCCGCGATCAGAGGGTGATCCTGATGGGGGAGAGCATCACCGGCTACGGCGGTTCCTATGCGGTCACCAAGGGTCTCATCGACGAGTTCGGCCCCAAGCGGGTGATGGAGACTCCCATCGCCGAGGCCGGGATCGTCGGCTTCGCGGTAGGGGCCGCCATGGGCGGCCTCCTCCCGGTGGCGGAACTGATGACGGTCAACTTTGCCCTGCTCGCCCTCGACCAGATCGTCAACAGCGCGGCCAAGTTCCACTACATGTTCGGCGGCCAGTGGTCGGTGCCCCTGGTGGTTCGCACCGTCTCCGGGTTCGGTCAGCTCGGCCCCACCCACTCCCAGACGTTCGAGGGCTGGTTCGCCTCGGTGCCCGGCCTGAAGGTGGTCATGCCGGCCACCCCCGCCGATGCCCGGGGCCTGCTCCTGGCCTCGATCCGCGACCCTGATCCGGTCATCTTCATCGAGCACAGCCTGCTCTACAGCACCAAGGGTGAGGTTGCTGCCGGGAACGGCGAGGCAACCGAGGAGATTCCCATCGGGAGTGCCAAGGTGGTCCGGCCGGGCAGCGACGTCACCCTGGTCGGCTACTCGCGGATGCTGCTCCAGGCTCTCCGGGCCGCCGAGGTGCTGGAGCGCGACGACGGGGTCTCCTGTGAAGTGATCGACCTGAGGACGTTGCGGCCGGTCGACTATCCGACTTTGGTTGATTCGGTACGGCGCACCCACCAGTTGGTCCTCTGCGGCGAGGATTGGCGGACCGGCGGCTTCGGTTCCGACCTGCTCAGCGAGATGCAGGACCGCTGCTTCGACGACCTCGATGGTCCGATCCAGCGAGTGGCTATGCGGGATATACCGATGGCTTACTCGCGGCTGTTGGAGAAGGCACTGATTCCCACCAGTGACCAGATAGTGGAAGCAGTCCGGCGGCTCAACTGATGGCCTACCAGGTGACCATGCCCCAGATGGGCTACGACATGACCGAGGGATCGATCAACCGCTGGATGGTCGAGGAGGGGGCCACGGTGGAGCGGGGTGACGTGATCGCCTCGATCGCCACCGAGA
>PLDE01000164.1 GCA_003135035.1 Candidatus Dormiibacterota bacterium
AGATGGCCTCGACTCCTACCGTGCTCTGCTCGCCTCGCTGCCGCCGGTGGTCCACCCGGGCACGACCTTACTCTTAGAGGGAGATCCCCGTCGCATTGATGAGGTGACCATCCTCTGTCAGCAGGCCTGGCCCGACGGATTGGCCACGGTCCACCAGGATCTCAGCGGGCGAGCCCGGGTCCTGGAGTTCCAGCTCTGAGCGCTGCCGGGCCACCGATTTGGGCGGCNNTCCCGACCGACACGGTCTACGGAATGGGCTGCCGAGCCGGTAGCCTCGCGGCGATCCAGCGCCTCTACGAGATCAAATCCCGGCCCAGCCACCAGGCCCTGATTCTGATGAGCGCCAGCGTCGCGGAGGTAGCCCTCTTCGCGGAGTGGATTCCCGCCGCCGAAGCCTTGTCCCAGCGCTTCTGGCCCGGACCACTGACCTTGATACTCAAGGCGAAGGTGGTCGGCGAAGGCCTCCGGGGCCGGGGGACGGTAGGAGTACGGATACCGGCCAACGAGACGGCCTTGGAACTACTTCGCCGGTCGGGTCCGCTGGCGACCACCAGCGCCAACCGNNTCTGAGCGGTGCTTTGGCGAACGGCTCAGGGGAGCGGGAGGCCACCGCACCCTCATCTATACTCGACCTAACTGGCGAAAAGCCGGTCCTGCTCCGCCAGGGCGGGCTCAGCGCCCGGGAACTGGGGCTTGATGTCCCTGGGGTGGACCCTCGGATTCGGAGGGACTGAGATGGCGATCGCAGAAGAGCGGCTCAGCGCCCTACACCAGGCGGATCCCGAGCTGGCCTCACTCCTGGAGGCCGAACTGGATCGCCAGCAGTACACCCTGGAGCTGATTCCNNAGTACGCCGAGGGCTACCCCGGTGCGCGCTACTACGGCGGTTGCGAGTTTGTCGACCAGATCGAAATCCTCGCTCAGGAGCGTGCCTGCTCTTTGTTTGGCGCCGAACACGCCAACGTTCAGCCGCACTGCGGCAGCTCGGCCAATATGGCCGCCTACCTGGCCTTCTGCAAGCCTGGCGACACCATCTTGGGTCTCGACCTCAGCCACGGCGGGCACCTCACCCACGGCTCTCCGGTGAGCTTCAGTGGCATCTTCTACCACGCCGAGACGTACGGAGTTAGCCGGGAGACCGAGCAGCTGGATTACGACGAGATCCGGCGCCGGGCTCGCGAGGTCAGGCCCAGGGTCCTGGTCGCTGGAGCCAGCGCCTACCCGAGGACTTTCGACTTTGCCCAACTCGCGGAGATCGCCCACGAGGTCGAGGCGCTCCTCATGGTCGACATGGCGCACTTCGCTGGTCTAGTGGCTGGAAAGGCGCACCCCAGTCCGGTACCGCTCGCCGACGTGGTCACCCTGACCACCCATAAGACGCTGCGGGGCCCCTGGGGCGGCATGATTCTGTCGCCGGAGGCGCACGCCAAGGCGATCGACAAGGCCGTCTTCCCGGGGGCTCAAGGCGGGCCGCTGTTGCATGCTATCGCTGGCAAGGCGGCCGCGCTGCACGCCTGGGGCCAGCCCGAGATGGAGGGCTACGCGCAACGGGTGGTGGCTAATGCCCAGCGTCTCGCGGCTGGACTCCTCAGGCAAGGCCTGCGTCTGGTCAGCGGCGGGACCGACAACCATCTGATGCTGATCGACCTCCGTCCCCTGGGATTGACCGGCAAGGCGGTGCAGGACGTGTTCGACCGAGCCCATATCACGGTCAACCGCAACTCCATCCCCTTCGATGAGGCGAGCAAATTCAATCCCAGCGGCATTCGGCTCGGCAGCCCGGCGGTCACCACCAGGGGAATGGGACTGGAGCAGATGGATGAGATTGCTGCCCTGATCGGCCAGACCATCCACAATCTCGGCGACGAGGCGGTGGAACGCGAGGTTGCCGCCCGGGCGCGAACCTTGTGTGAGGCGTTCCCGCTGCCCTACCACTAGCGGGCTGCCCATGCCCACCGTCGACGACCACTACCTCAGCGCCCTTCCAATCATGCTGGTGGCGGTGGCGGTGACCATGGCTTGTGTGCCTCTGGCGCGCTGGGTCAGCTTCCGGGTGGGGGCGGTGGCGCAGCCCGGTGGTCGCCATATCCACACCCGTCCGACCGGACGGCTGGGCGGCCTGGCCATCATGGTCGGCTTCGCGGTGGCCATGGCGACCTTCGGGCGCGAGGTCCAGGACTGGTGGCAAGTGGTGGTCATAGCGGTTGTCGTCGGGGGGCTGCTCGCCGCTGACGACATCTTGGGTCTTGCCTACTGGACCAAGCTGGTGATCCAGGCGCTCTGCTCTTTGGCGGTGGCTTGGGTGTTCGCGATCAATATCCCCGCGATCAACTTACCCGGCTTGGCCATCCACTTGGCATGGGCCACGATTCCCATCACCATCATCTGGCTGATGGGAATGCAGAACTCGATCAACCTGCTCGACGGGGTCGACGGACTGGCGGCCGGGGTGGTTGCCATCGTCGGAGGGGTGCTCTTTCTGGCGGCGGTGAACCGGCTCGGGATCGAGCCCAGCCAGGGCGGAGTCATCCTGCTCTCCTCGGCGCTGATCGGATGCTGTCTTGGATTCCTGGTTTTCAACTTCGCCCCAGCGCGGATTTTCATGGGGGACTCAGGTAGCCACGTGCTGGGCATGCTGCTGGGCGTCATTACCATCCTGGGGGTGGCCAAGGTGACCGTTGCGCTCGCTTTGTTCGTGCCGGTTCTGGCCCTCGCTTTGCCCATCGGAGACACCGCCTTCGCCATCTTTCGGCGCCGCCGCCAGGGCNNGGAGACAGCGGTGACCTTCTATCTATCCACCGCCATTCTGGGCTGCCTGGGGCTGGCCGTCTTCGGCCACCGCAAAATTCTGGCCGTGGCCCTGGTCCTCCTGGCGTTGGCTCTGGGACTCCTGCTCTGGCGGATCTGGCACCGGGGCGGGTTCACCTTTCAGAGTCGCCGTGACCGTACCCATGTCTGATCCTTCGCTGGTGACCTCGGTGGTACCCGAGCAGCGGTTGGAGATTGTTGGGGGCGCGCCCCTCAAGGGCCGGGTGACCGTGAGCGGCAGCAAGAACGCCGCCTTACCGCAGATGGCCGCCGCCATTCTCACCGACGGGCCACTCCGGCTCAGCAATGTCCCCGGTATCGAGGACGTGGAGACGATGTGTCGCCTCTTGCGTGGCATGGGTGCCCGGGTGGAGCGCACCGACGGTGAGGTGGAGATCGATACCCAGGGCATCACAACCACCCAGCCCGACATCGACCTGGGGCGCCGGATGAGGGCCTCTCTATTACTCCTCGGACCCTTGTTGGTCTCCCGGGGGGAGGCCTCCCTGCCCCTGCCCGGTGGCGACGACATCGGTATGCGCCGGGTGGAGCAGCACCTGGATGGTCTCCGGGCTATGGGGGCGGAGGTGGAGGAGGACGAGTTCGGGATCCGAGCCCGGGCCGCCCACCTCCACGGGGCGCACATCCAACTGGACATGCCGACCGTGACGGGAACCGAGAATCTCATGATGGCCGCGTCCCGAGCCGACGGGATCACGGTCATTTCCAATGCTGCCCGAGAGCCCCACGTGGTCGACCTGGCTCTCTGCCTCAAGGCCATGGGAGCGCGGATTGCCGGCGCCGGTGGCGATCGCATCGTCATCGAGGGGGTGGCCCGGCTCCATCCCACCGAGCATCTCGTGCGCGCCGACTACATCGAGGCCGGCACCTTCGCCATCGCCGCGGCCGCGACCGGTGGTGAGGTGATGATCGAACACCTCGATTGCGACGACCTGGATCAGGTCCTGCACAAGTTGCGCCGGGCGGGTTGCCAGGTGGAGGAGGGGGGGACATGGTTGAAGGTCTCTCGTTCTCGCCAACTGCGCTCCGTTGACATGACGACCTGGCCCCATCCCGGATTCGCTACCGATCTCCAGGCTCAGTTCGTCGCCCTGATGACGCAAGGAGACGGTTTCAGCACCGTATCCGAGGCACTTTTCGAAAACCGCTTCCAGCATGTCGAACAGCTCCGTCGCCTTGGGGCTGAGATCGCTCTGCACGGGCGCAGCGCGGTCGTCCGGGGGGGAAGGCCGCTGCGCGGTGCCGAGTTGAACATCTCCGACATCCGCTCCGGAGCAGCTCTGGTGATCGGTGCGCTCTGCGCCGAGGAGACCAGTTGGCTTCTCAACGTCCATCATCTCGACCGGGGGTATGAGGATCTGGTTGGCAAGCTAACCGGTCTGGGCGCGAGTCTCAAGCTGCAAACCCGCGCCGGGGGGGCCTGAGCCCTTGGCTCTGCGCCGCTTCGGGATCGAGCTCTCTCCCGACCAGTTCGCCGTTTGGGCTCGCGGCGACGGACTGGTGATCGACGAACCAGCCGCCCTCGCCCGGCAGAGGTCCAACGGCCGTCCGTTGGCGTTCGGACTGGCGGCGCTGGAACTGGTCGCTGAACGGGGCGACGAGGTGGAACTCAGCTGGCCCCTGGGGGTGGAGGAGTTGGCTGACATCGGCGCCGCTGAGCAGTTCCTCCGGCAGGTGATCTTTCGGGTGGTGGGACGGCTGCTCTTCTCCCGCCATGAGGTAATGCTGGGAGTGTCGGCCGACCTATCGACGGCGTCCCGGAGAGCCCTTCTTCAAGTTGCCATGGCTTCGGGCGCACGCATGGCCCACATGATGGACCTGCCTTTGGCGGCCGCCCTGGGGGCGGGCCTGCCGATCGCCTCCTGGACCCCGTTTCCCCTGGTCTTTCTCTTACCTCAGGCGGCACAGGTCGCGATCGTTTGCCATGAGGGGCTGCTCGGCCATCGAGCGCTCACCCCCCCGCCCGGGTCGTGGGAGAGTGAGGCTGGAGGTGCGGTGCTCGCGGCCACCGTCAACTCTCTCTTGGACGACCTTACGCCGGCCCTGCGCGAGCAGGCAGCGGAATCCGGCGTCGCTCTGGGCGGGCGCGGTTCCACCCTGGGTCAGGTCGGAGATCGTCTGGCCGGCGCGACCGGAGTGGCATGCAACCTGCTCGCTGATCCCACTCATTGCGTGGCCAAGGGCACCGAGATCGCCCTGGCGCGGATCGAGTCGTTGGGAAGTGAGGGTCTCCTCTACCTGCGCTGACTGGACTTGCCCGGCAGGCACTAGCAAAGTCCGGGTTGACACCTAGCCGTAGAGCCGGATAAGCTCGATCGAAGAGCGAAGTTAGCCCAGCCTAAGGTAGGAGGCGGCCTGGGCAAATCCATCCGCCGCCTCGCTTGTGGCGGCTCCCCCAGGGCCAGCCCCACAGGAGGCCAGATGACAAGACCGACGGTCGTGACCACGCGCCTGGTGGCGACGATCGGTCTGGTGGCTCTGGGAGCCTCCCTGCTCTCCGCCTGCGGTGCCGAGGCCGCGCGCACCGAGCCGACCCTCGTCCTCTACAACGGGCAGCATCCGCAAACGACCGACTCCCTGGTCGCCGGCTTCGAGCGGCAGACGGGGATCCAAGTGGCCGTGCGTTCCAACGACGAGGACGTTCTCGCCGACCAGGTCGTCGATGAGGGAGACGCCTCTCCGGCGGATCTGATCTACACGGAGAACGCCCCGGC
>PLDE01000071.1 GCA_003135035.1 Candidatus Dormiibacterota bacterium
ATCGTGGACGAGCAGCATCGCTTCGGCGTTGAGCAGAGGCTGCGACTGCTGGAGAAGGCCAAGGTCAACCCTGACTTTCTCTCCATGACGGCGACGCCAATACCCCGCTCCTTGGCAAGAACGCTCTATGGCGACCTCGACGTCAGTCAGATCCGCCATCTGCCCCCGGACCGGATTCCGATTCAGACCAGGCTGGTGGAGCCGGATCAGCGAGACGCCGCCTATCAATTCATGCGCGAGCAGGTCCGCGGCGGACGCCAGGGTTTCATCATCTGTCCCCTCGTGGAGGACTCCCCTCTGCGCCAGTCCCGCTCCGCCACTACCGAGTTTGAGCGACTCCAGGCGGAGGTGTTGCCCGACCTACGGCTGACCCTGCTCCACGGGAGGATGCCGGCACGCCAGAAGGCGGAGCGGATGGAGGCATTCGTGCAGGGAGCGTTCGACATCCTGGTGGCCACCAGCATCATCGAGGTGGGCGTTGACGTCCCCAACGCCACCGTCATGGGGATCGAGGATGCGGACCGCTTCGGACTGGCGCAGCTGCACCAGTTCCGGGGCCGAATCGGTCGTGGACCGCACGCCTCGCACTGCCTCTTGTTCGCCGAGACCGATGATCCCAGCAGCCGGACCCGGCTGCAGGCCCTGGTCGACCATTCCGACGGCTTCGAGCTAGCCGAGATTGACCTTCGTCTGCGCGGAGCCGGCGAACCCTACGGGCTTCGCCAGCACGGGTTGCCCGAGATGCGGGTCGGCGACCTGCTCGACGAGGAGCTGCGCCGCCGGGCGCGCTCGGCGGCCGAAACCCTGCTCGACCGCGACCCGGAGCTGAGGGACCCCCGGCTTCGCCGGCAGATGCGCCATTACCAGGTCGTGTTCGAGTTCGACTGAGCCACCGAGCTGTCCGCACGATGACGGGCGGCGCGGGTCTCCCGGGTCTCCATGGTTAAGGCTGGTCGGCAGGTATCTCGGCTAGGTGCGACTAGGTAGCACAATGGAACGGATAGGGGTGCGAGAACTTCGCCAGCACGCCAGTCGGTACCTCGCCCGGGTCGCGACTGGAGAGACGATCGAATTGACCGATCGAGGCCGTTCCGTCGCGCTTCTGGTGCCAACCAGCAGGGACCCGTGGCAGGACCTGGTCGCTAGCGGCCAGGTCCTCGCCGCGGCGAGTGACGGCGACGTAGCCGCCGACGCGCCGGGCGACTACGGCATCGACGCCTCGGCCCGCCTGGCGGCGATCCGCGAGGAGGAGGAGC
Organism: Candidatus Dormiibacterota bacterium; assembly: GCA_003135035.1. Taxonomy (GTDB): domain Bacteria; phylum Chloroflexota; class Dormibacteria; order Aeolococcales; family Bog-877; genus Bog-877. The sequence continues at coordinate 1,257 of PLDE01000071.1, forward strand.
GGTGAGGCTCTACCTCGACTCGTCCGCCCTGGTGAAGCTCGTCCAACGCGAAGCCGACACGGACGCTCTGCGAAAGTTCCTGCGTCGGCACAGGTCAGACCAACTGGTGGCCAGCGCGCTGGCTCGTGTCGAGGTGGTGCGGGCTGTCTCCGCCGGTGGGCTCCGTGCTCTTTAGCACGCGCGTCGGAAACTCTCACGCCTCGACCAGATCCTGCTCAGCTCCGATCTTCTCGATCGGGCTGCGACGTTGGCACCGACTCTCCAGCTGCGAAGCCTCGCTGCGATCCATATCGCGTCTGCCCAGGTCGTTGGCAGCGAGCTGCGGACGATCGTTACCTACGACCAACAGATGGCCAACGCCGCCGCAGGTCTTGGTCTTCCTGTGGAAGCCCCGGGAACGACCTAGCTCCGCCCTAGCGGACTCCGAGCCGGCCTAGAAACGCCGTCGCACTGGTGGCACAGCGGATTCGAGAGCCTTCCAGCAGCGCGAACGTGCTTCGTAGACGGTCCGGCCCGGACCCGCTCAGGCCACCTGCTCCTGGGCTGGCTCGGGCGAGAGCTCCTCACCCTGGCTAAGGGCCAGGGCGAGACCGAGCTCGAGAGCTTCGGCTGCCTTCCCGCGCAGGGATTCCATGGCCGGGTTGGTCTCAGCGAGGGTGAGCTCGACCGCGTTCAAGCGCAGATCAAGACCCCAGACGTCCTCGAAAATGCGCCGCAGCCAGGGGGTGCTGTGGTCCCAGCCATGGCGCGGGGAGCCCTCACCGTAGGCGCCACCCCGAGCGAGCAATAGCAGGGCTGGCTTATCGGCCAGTAGCGGGGTCGCGCGGGGGCGCATGCGGGGATCGGTGTAGACGAGGTCGACCCAGGCCTTGACGTGCTGGGGCACCCCAAAGTTGTAAATGGGGATGGCCAGCAAAAGAGCGTCGGCCTGCTCCAACTCGTCGACCAGGGAAGCGGCCAGGCCGACCGCCTGCCGCTGCGCCGACGACTCCGTACCGGTGCCGCCCATGGCCAAGGCAGCCTCCCGCCAGGCCGTGGCGGGCAAGGGCTCGATTCCGAGATCACGTTCGGTGACAGTGCCCTCCGGGTGGCGGCTCTGCCAGCCCGCCTGAGCGGTGTCGGCAAGAGCCCGGGTCACCGAGCCCTCGCGGCGAATGCTGGCGTCGATGCGGAACAAATTCATGGTGGTCCTCCGCTGAGGGGTGGTGGCTTCTGAACGGTTCTGAAGAGCCGTTCTGGGGCCGCCTTGCCGTGGCCGTCAGCCATTAGCGGACGCCGCTGTTGCGGGCCTTCTGCCGCCGCTCGCGATCACCCCGTAAACCCGACTCACGTGTATGCGGAGCACCAGGCGGCGGTTGGCGATCATCTCGGCGTCGAATCCCTCGCCAATGCCCGACGGGCTATAGAAGCTCGAGTGGATCTGGCGGAGTTCGTCGATCGCCGGGTCGCCCGGCGTGGTGGCCACCTCCGACAGGTCCGCCTTTCCCTCGGCGACGGCATAGGCCCAGAAGTTGTCTCCGCTCACATGGGGGGCGACTCTCGCGTGACGGGCGGCGTTTCGGGCCTTGGTCCGGTCCGCGGTGGTGGAGATCCGGATCACCCGAGTGTCGGCGTCGACGAGGTAGAGCACGTTGGAGAGTTGCGGTCGCCCGTCGCGCTGCAGGGTGGCCAGGATGCCCTCTCGGCTAGAGGTGACCAGGTCCCAGAGGGCGTCGTCCCCCATCTCGGCACTCTCGCTCAGCGACTTTAGGTTGCTCATGCAACTACATGGTAGCACCGGGCGGCAGGGGGGACCCGTCTAGATGCTGGCGGGCCTAGCCCTGCGATCCTTGCCGGCATGGTGTCTGCCGGCTCGCGTCGCCCCTCCCGCCCTCGCGCCACCGCCGGTGCCCGGGTGACGGGAGGGGAGGCGGCCGGGCGGCGGTTGCTCACCGAGATGGCTCCCGACCTGCGAGCCACCACGGGGTTGGTTCGAGCTGCCTGCTTCAACATCCTGGGTGAGCAGGTGGTCGGGGCTCGGGTCGTCGACCTCTGCGCCGGTGCCGGCAGCCTGGGCATCGAGGCCCTCTCCCGAGGCGCTGGGCATGCCACATTCGTCGAGGTCCAGCGGGGCCGGGCTCAGGTGATCGAGGCCAACCTGGCGAGTTTGCACTGGGCTGATCGGGCCGAGGTGGTCGTCAGCGACGCGACCCACTGGATTCGGGTGGAGCCCTTGAAGCTGCAAGAGTGCCGGCTGGTCTTTCTCGACCCGCCCTATCGCGAGGCGGGGCCGCAACTCTGCCTGGACGTGCTCCGCCTGTTGGGCAAGCTGGCCGAGGAGGAAGGCGGCTGGGATCCCCGAGTGGTGGCGGAGCACCACCGCGATCTGTCGGTCCCAGCCCAGGTCGGCGCGCTAAATTGCGTGCGTACCGCTAGGTACGGCACCACGGTGCTCTCCTTCTACCGGAGGCTCCCATGACCACGGCGGTCTATCCCGGCAGCTTTGATCCCATCCACAGCGGCCACCTCGACGTGATCGGCAGAGCCTGCCAGATATTCGATCGCGTCGTGGTCGGAGTTCTTGACAACGAGCTCAAGCGGTACCTCTTCTCCGCCGAGGAACGGGCCGACCTGGTACGCCAGAGCCTGCCGGCTGACACCAAGATCGAGGTTCGCCACTTCTCCGGCCTGGCGGTGGCCTTCGCCGTCGCCGAGGGGGCCCAGGTGATCGTCCGCGGCCTGCGCGCGGTCTCCGACCTCGACAGCGAGTTTCAGATGGCACTCATGAACCGGCGTCTGGAGCCGAAGGTCGACACCGTCTTCCTGACCACTGGTCTCTCCAACGTCTATCTCAGTTCCTCGTTGTTGCGGGATGTCTGCGCCCACGGCGGTAGCATCGAGGGGCTGGTTTCGCCGGCCGTCGAGCGAGCGCTCCAGCAGAAGTTGGCCCCGGCCGCGGTCCGGGCCGGGTAGAGGAGGCACCATGGCGGACGACCAAGACGACGACCAGGAGCCGGCTTCCGACGGTCTCTCGATCTTCGACGTCCTGGACCGCCTCGAGGCCCTGGTCAACCAGAGTCGACGGCTGCCCTTGACCTCCAGCATCGTGGTCGGCGAGGAGGAGATCCTGGAGGCGCTGGATCAGATTCGGGTATCGCTCCCAGACGAGATCCGCGAGGCGCGCATGGTCCTGGAAACGAGGGACTCCCGCCTCCGCGAGGCGGCTGACCAAGCCGAGCAGACGATGCTGGCAGCCCAGGAGCGGGCCGACCGGCTCACCGACGACCACGAGGTGACCCGACGGGCCACCGCCGAGGCCGATCGGCTCCTCACCGACGCTCGCGACCGCAGCCGCAAGATGCGCCGGGACACCGACGACTATGTGCGCGACCGCATGGAGGAGCTGGAGACGGAGTTGGCATCGGCTCTGGCCCAGGTCCGCCGAGGACTGGAGACCCTCGATCCCGGCCAGGAGGGGGAGGAGAAACCCAAGGGCAAGGGACGGCGCCGCTAGGCGCTTCCAGGCCGCCTGCTAGACTCCGAATCCGTCATGGCACTACCCAAAGAACGCATCCCCAAGGCCCGGCGCGACCGGCGCCGGTCGCATCTGGCCCTGCAGGGTCCAGCACTTTCGCCCTGTCCGCGCTGCCGCCAGCCTAGGCGGCCCCACACTGTCTGCGCCAACTGCGGTCAGTACAAGGGTCGCGAGGTCATCGCGACTGAGTAAGGGCGGCCCCGAAGGGACTTTACTGAAGGTTTCTCGGCGGTGACCGGCGCCGGGCCGGCGCTGCTCTTTCCCGGCCAGGGGTCGCAGGCGCCGGGCATGGGCCGGGCTCTGGTGGCGAGCGGTTGCCAGTCAGCGCTGCTCCAGTTGGCCGAGGAGTCAGGCGTCCCTCTGCGGCGCCTGCTGGTGACCGGGACAGCGGAGGAACTGCGGCCCACCGAGGTCGCCCAACCAGCCCTCTTCTATACCGGCATTGCCCTGGCCGAGATTCTGATCGAAGGCGGGCTGAGACCGCTAGCGGCCGCCGGCCACAGCCTGGGCGAATACTGTGCCGTCGTGGCGGCCGGGTCGCTCAGTGGCGAGGCTGCCATGGGCTTGGTGCTGGAGCGAGGCCGGCTCATGGCCAGTGCCCCGGCGGGGACCATGGCGGCCATCTTGGGACTCGACCTGACGGCTCTTGAGGAACTCTGCCGCCAGGTCGCCGCGGCGGGTGAGTGCTGCGTCGTTGCCAACGACAACGCCCCCGGACAGGTGGTCATCTCGGCAACTGGCTCCGGAGTGGAGCAAGTTGGCCAGCTGGCCAAGGAGGCGGGCGCCCGGCGGGTGGTCCCGCTCAACGTCGGAGGCGCCTTCCACTCGCCGCTGATGGGCGCCGCAGCTGAGGCTTTCGCCAAGCAGCTCGATCAGATCGCCTTCGAGGAACCCAAATTCCCCATTGCAGCGGGAGTGACCGGAGCCATCTCAACCACTGCCACGGCGGTACGTACCGGTCTTCGAGATCAACTGGCCGGCCCGGTCCGCTGGGTGTCGGTCATCAAGGCCCTGGCAGCGGCGGGAGCGGAGAGCTTTGTCGAGTGCGGCCCGGGAGGCGTCCTCGGGGGTCTCAACCGGAGGATCGTGCCCACCTCCTCTACGTTCTCCGTCGACTCCCCTGACACCTGCACTAAGTTTCTGGCCGAGGATGGCCGCGGATCCCTGAGGGAGGTGGGCTAGGGCGTTTCAGCCTCGGCTTACAATGGCCCCCAACTTGCCCCGGCAAATCATCCCCGCAGCGGCTCCGCCGCCCCTCCCAGCAGTCGGGCTTTGAAGTCCTTCGTCCGGCGGTTGGCGGGCTCCAAGCCCGGTGGCGACCCGGCCCCACCCGGTCCGGCAATCCCCACAGACCCACCAGGCAGCGGTGGCGGCTCTCCAAGCTTTACCGTATTGCCGGGCGAGCGGCTCAGCGGCAGCGGTGCCGGCGGCGACGCTTCGGAATCAGGTCGGCAGGATCGGCCCGGAACCGCCATCCCGCCCGGGGGGCCAGGGGGCCCGGTTCCCGTACAACCGGAAGAGCAGACGACCACAGGTCGTTCAACTAGGGGAAGAGATGGCAGACACGAGCTGGGAAGGGTTCAAGGCGATCGTGGTGGAACAGCTGGGGGTGGAAGCGGAGCAGGTCAAACCGGAAGCGAATTTCGTGGAGGATCTGAACGCCGACTCCCTGGACCTGGTCGAGCTGATCATGGCCTTCGAGGAGGCGTACGGGATGGAGATCCCGGACGAGGACGCGGAGAAGATCCAGACGGTGGGTCAGGCCTGGGACTACATCAAGGATCACCTGGACCTGACCAACTAGCGACCAACGAACCGGCGCGGCCGCCGGCCCGACGTCGGCGCTCCGTGCCCAACGGCGCCGAGCAGGCTGAGCAGGAGCGGGACGCGGAGCTTCGGCTGCAAGAGCTGGAGGTGCGCTTGGACGTCAAGTTCAAGCGCCGCGAATGGCTGCTTGAAGCCATGACCCACACCTCTTGGATCAACGAGCGGGGCGCCGAGGGCCGTGACAATGAGCGGCTCGAGTACCTCGGGGACGCGGTTCTGGAGCTGGTGGCGGCGGAGTATCTCTTCAACCGCTTCCCCAACTACGATGAGGGGCAGCTGACCCAGATGCGATCATCTCTGGTCAGCACCGTCGCGCTGGCCGGGATCGGCGAGCAACTCAGACTGGGGGAGGCGCTGCGGCTGGGCCGGGGCGCCACCAAGTCAGGGGCGCGCCGTCTGGTTTCGCTCCACGCCAACGCCTTCGAGGCGATCATCGGTGCCACCTTCCTCGACCAGGGCTACCGCAAGGCGGGCAAGATCTTCCTGTCCCGAATCGGCGACCTCAGTTCCTGGACCGACCCCAACTTCAAGGGAAGGCTTCAGGCCCTGGCCCAGGAGCGATTCGGCAAGCCGCCGCTCTACAAGACGTTGGCCGATGGCAACTCCCGACCCCCNNGGGCCCGGTGCTCGGTGAGGGTCGAGGGGGAACCAAGCAGGCGGCGGAGCAAGGAGCGGCTCGAGCCGCTATCGACAGCATGGTTGCTCCCGTCTCCAAGAAGCGCCGCCGCGGCCCGCGTTCGAGCCCGGTAGCCACCGGGGCCGTGGCTCTGGGCACTCTGCCGACGGTGGCGGCGGACATCCCCTTACCAACCCCGGCCGACTCGATTGAGCTGGACCCCACCGCGATCAGCACAACTCCGGCGACTCCCGCCCGCAAGCGTCGTCGGCGTTCCCGAGGCGGCGTCGCCAGTGCCGCCGTCGCCGCAGCTGAGGGGGAAGCCGTGAGTCCGCAATCGCCGCTCCAGGCAGTCGCGGCCGGGCCAGCTTCTGAGACGCTCGCCGGAGCTGGCCCGGAGGCCCAGCCGGCTCGGCGCAGGCGCCGCCGATCGCGAGGTGGCAACGGGGGGAACTCCCCGGAGGGCGCTCTTAATCCTTCGAATCCAGCAGGGGAGGTGGTGGCGAATCCCACAGCTGGAGTTGACGGTCCGGCCATCGTCGCCACCACCGTCCCCGATCCTGCGCCGGCCCGACGCCGATGGCGTCGCCCTCGGGGCGGTTCCACGCCAGCCTCGGTCGACGCCTCGGCCGTGGCCGGGCCAGGCCCCCTACCCGAGGCCAGCTCGTCCTCTGTCGCCAGCGAGGCGACTCCGGAGTCGTCCGCCAGTGGCGAGGGCAACTCCGAAGCCGCCCAGCGCAAGCGCACCCACCGCGGCCACCGGGGCGGTCGGCGGCGGTCGGGGAGACCGGCGACCCCGACTCCATGAGGGTCAGCCGCCTGCACGTGCAGGGATTCAAGAGCTTCTCCGGCAAGGCTGAACTCGAACTGGGGCCAGGAATCACGGCGATCGTGGGGCCCAATGGCAGTGGCAAGTCCAACTTGGTCGACGCCATCCGTCTGCCCCTCGGGGAGACGAGCGCCCGGGAGTTGCGCGGGCAGCGGCTCGACCAGGTGATCTTCGCCGGGGGCGCCAATCGGGCTCCGGTGGGCATGGCCGAAGTCAGCCTGGTCTTCGACAACGAGGACGGTCGTCTGCCCGTCGAGGACGTCGAGGTATCGATCAGCCGACGACTCTTCCGAGATGGAAACAGCGAGTTCCGCCGCAACGGCCAGCGGGTCCGCCTGCGCGATCTGGGTCGGCTTCTCGACGCCACCGGCCTGGCCCAGGCCGGTTATTCGGTGATCGCTCAGAACGACATCGAGTCGATTATTCGGGCTTCGCCGGCGCAGCGTCGGCATCTCATCGAGGAGGCGGCCGGGGTACGCGGCGCTCAGGCGCTGATCGAGGATGCCGGGGCCCGACTGCGCTCGCTCAGCGAATGGCTCGATGGCTCGCTGGGACGGCTGGCCGAGCTCCTACCCCGGATCGACTCGTTGCGATTGGAGGCGGCCGCCGCCGAGGAGGCGGCCGCTCTGCGAGACCGGCTGCGCGATCTTCGCGGCAGCCTGGAGCGGGGTGCCTGGTTGGCGGCGCTGGCCGAGCTGCGTCGCCTGGAACGCCAGTTCCAAGCCGGCGAGCGCCGCATGGAACAGCTGCGCCAGCGGGCTCGGGAGTTCCAGGCAACCTATGTCATTGAGCGTGACCGCCTTCAAGCGGTCGAGGCGGGTCGGCTCCTCGCCGAGCGTCAGGCAGGTGCCCTGGCCCTGACCGCGCAGCAGGCCGAGGCGCAGGTTGAGCGCTGGCGGGAGCGAGCCGAGCAAGCGGCGGAGGCTCGCTCGGCGGCAGTCCAGACCCTCCTCGAGGTGAGCGAAGACCTGCGCGCTCTGCCCAGCTCCGGCACTGAGGCTCCCGGCGACCCGGCCAAGCTCTCCGAGGGCCGCCTGGCCGTCGCTGCCATCGAGGCTGAGCTGGTCACTCTCCGTCTGCAGCTCACCGAGCGCCGCGCCGACGTGGCCGCCGGCCAGGCCCAGGATCACCAGCTGGAGACGGCGGTTGCCGCCGCTCGCCGCTCGCATTCGGAGGTAGAGGCCCGGCTGGCGGGGGCAGAGACCTGGCGAAGGCAAGCCCTGGCGGCCCGGACGGCCGAGGGGGGGGTCCGCAACGCCCTCTCCGGCGAGCTGGCCAGGGCGGAGGAAGCCGCCAAGAGCTCTCGACTGGCCGCCACCAGAGAGGCGGCCGGACTTGATCGTGCGCAGAAGGTGGAGGAGACGCGTCAGCAGCTGGCACAGCGGGCAGAGGAAGCCCTCTCTCGAGCTACCGTCGTGTTCCGTGAGGCTGAGGCTCGGCTGGGCGCGCGGGTGGCCGCGATCGAGGGCCGGACTCAGGCGGCACCGATTGCGGCCGCGGCGGCCCGGGGCGGCGCCCGGCTGCGCCGGCTGGCGGAGCG
>PLDE01000096.1 GCA_003135035.1 Candidatus Dormiibacterota bacterium
GCCCGTGGCCGGCACCTGGTCTGGCTGACAGCCTTCGTTTCCCGGTCGGTGGTCGGGGATCTCCTGACCGTCTTTCCTGAGCACGCCTACCTGGAGGACCTCGCCGGCGAGGGGGTGGAGGAGTTCGCCTCCGGGCTCCAAACTGCGCTGGCTTCCCTTCACGAGGAGGGCATCCGGGCGTTCAATCTCGCCCTCTACTCGGCCCCCAGCCAGGAACGCGCCGGGCATTTTCGCCTGCACGCCCGCCTCTCCCCGCGCATCTACTTCAACCCCGCCATCGAGGGTTCGGACGCCACCGCCTGGCAGCACCTGCTCGACGAACCGTTCATGGTGCGCAGCCCGGAAGCGCTGGCCGAACGACTTCGGGAGCGGTTCGGGCGACGCTGAACCATGCCCGCTGGCTGCAGTCTCTTCTCAAGCGATGCCAGGCCCCGAAGACCAAGGTAGCCGGTGACCACCCCTGCTTTGGTCTTGCCGTCAGCGCCAATCGCGACGACGGTCATCTTCCCGTCGCCAGATCCTCCGGCCCGGAACTCCGGGTCGGAGGCTGCGGTCGGGGTAGCCCGGTCGTCAGGCTGGAGTGCTGACCTTAGCCGGGCGGGCGGTCACGTCCGCCGCGATGGCGGAAGCGGGCGCGCCGATCTCGACCTTGATTCGGGTCGGTGCCGGAGCAGCTACCCGCGGAACACGGACGGTGAGAACGCCGTTGACGAAGCTGGCCGTGATAGCGCCCTCGCGGACATCCGTTGGCAGAGAGAGCTGGCGTGCGAAGGAGAGCTGACGACGCTCCCGTCGCAGGTACCGTCCTTCCACTTGCCCCTCGACCTTGCGCTCGCCGTGGATGGTCAGGTTGCCCTGCTCGGCGACCACCTCGATGTCCTCTGGCTTGAAACCAGGGACTGATGCTTCCAGGACGAATTCGGTGTCGGTCTGGCGAATATCGAGCGGCAGGTTAGCGGTGGGAGCAGTCTCCCTGGCGCTGGCGCCGCTCAGTTCCGGGCTGAAGAGCTGAGTCAAGTCGCGAGGCACGACCAAGAGGTCGCGCCATGGGTCCCAACGGGTCATGGTAGTCATCCTCCATCGGAAGAAATTACAATCTTCTACTGGGGTTTATCTAACCCTTGGAGAATTTATACCCACCGCCCCGAGTCCTCAAACCCGGCCACGATCAGAGCCCGATGACATCCTTCAAATTCTCAAAGAAACCCTTGCGAACCGGGTGCGGTTTGCCGTCCGGGGGCGCCAACTCCAAGAGCAGCTCGCGCTCCCGCGCGGTCAGTCGTGACGGGATCACCACCCGCAGACGAACCACCTGGTCACCGCGCCGACCGGTCCGCGGGTCGGGCGCGCCCTTGCCGGGGATGCGGACCTGCTGACCGTACTGGCTGGCCGGCTTGACCACCATCGATACCGGGCCGTCCACGGTGGGGACCTCGATGGTGTCGCCCAGAGCCGCCTGGGAGAAGGTGATCGGGCACTCGTAGACGATGGTCATGCCCCGGCGCTGCAGCTCCTCGTGAGGCCGAACCGAAATCAACAGATAGAGGTCGCCGGGCGGGCCTCCTCGGGGCCCGCCGGCTCCCTCCCCGGGCACGCGCACACGCATCTCATTGTCAACGCCCGGGGGAATCTGAACCTCGACTTCCTTGGCAGCCTCGACCAGGCCCTGGCCATGGCAGTTGGCGCAGGGCGACTCGATCATCTTGCCCTCGCCGTGGCAGCGGGGACAGGCCTCAACCGTGACCATCTGACCCAGCAGCGACTGGCGCACCCTCTGCACCTGACCCTGGCCAGCGCAGTCGGAACAGGCAACAGCCTGGGTGCCGGCTCTGGCCCCGGACCCGGCGCACTCCGCGCAGGCGGCGTAGCGGGTTAGATCGAAGGTCCGGCTGACTCCCCGAATCGCCTCCTCGAAATCGATGGTCACCTGGAGCTGGAGATCGTTGCCGCGTTGGGGTCCGCCCCGACGCCGCTGACCCGGGCTGCCGCCGGCGAAGAACATGTCAAAGAGGTCGAAGGCGGACTGGAAATTGAAGCCGGCGCTGCCGCCCATCGCTTCTCCGGCGTGGCCGAAGCTGTCGTAGCGTTGGCGCCGGTCGGGGTCGGAGAGCACCTGATAGGCCTCGCCGATCTCCTTGAAATTCTCCTCCGAGGTGTGGTCCCCGGGGTTGCGGTCGGGGTGGTAGCGCATGGCCAGGGCGCGGTAGGCGCGCTTCAACTCGGCCGGGCTGGCCCCCCGGTCGACGCCGAGAACTTCGTAGTAGTCGCGCTTGGTTTGAGGCATCGGCTAGTTGCGGGATCTCTCGGCCGCGTCGTCCTCGGCTTCGGGCGCCGATCCTTCTTTGGGCGGCGCCGCAGCCCCGGACGCGGGGGTCACTTCAACAGCCTCGGCCACGCTCACCTGGGCGGGCCTGATCACGCGGTCGTGAACCTGGTAACCGGAGGCGAGCTCCGCCACCACCGTGCCCGGCGCAGCATCTCCGCCAGGGACGGTGAGGACGGCATCGTGAAGGCGCGGATTGAAGACCTCTCCCACCGAGGAGATCCGGTGGATCCCCTGGGAGGCGAGAGCGTCCTCCAACTGCTTGTGAGTGAGACGGAGTCCCTCGGCTAGGCCGTCCTTGGCGTCGGCGGGGATGTGCGAGACCGCTCTGGCCAGGTTGTCGAGCCCGGGCAAGAGAGCCTGGAGCAGGCCGACGGCGCCGTAGCGGGCGTTCTCCTCCACCTCCTGGGACTTGCGTCTGCGGTAGTTCTCGAAGTCGGCGGCCAGGCGCAGGTAGGTGGAATTGAGCTTGGCCAACTCAGCTTCCAGTTCCTCAACCCGGGCAGGGTCTGCCAAGCTGGGCGATGCCGAATCAGGGCTGGGCTTGGGCTCGCCTTCCACTGGCACACGGCGCGGGCTCACCGGCGGCACATCCCGCTCGCCGAAATCACGCCAAGAGCCGGGTCAGAGCGGCTCCAGTTGCCTGGGACACCAGCTGCAGTCGAGCCGCCACTTGGCCGTAGCGAATGCGCGTGGGACCGACCACTCCGATCGTTCCCCAGAGCTGGTCTCCGGCCTGGTAGCTGGTCAGAACCAGGCTGCATTCGCGGAGCTCCTCGATGCTGTTCTCGTGGCCGATCAGGACCTGCATCCCCGCTTGGGGCGCCAGCTGGGCCAGAACATCCCCCAAGATACGCTGAGCCTCGAGCACCTCGAGCACGGCTCGGAGTCGCGCCGGATCCTCGAATTCCGGCTGCCGGACCAGGTTGCGCACCCCATTGTGGATAACCAGAGCCGACCGGGTTGCCAGCTGCCGCAGGCCTCGGGTGATGTCCAGGACCAGCGCCTGCAGACCGGCGGCCAGGCCGGGGACCAAGGGGACGGCCTCGACTTCGTCCGCCGAGAGTCCCGCGTACATCTCGTTGAGGCGCCTGGCCCAGCCGGAAAGCTCCTCTTGGTCGACCAGGGGATCTATCTCGACCAGCCGCTGCAAAGCGGCATTGCCTGTGGCTATCTCAACCATGAGCGCCTGCCCAGGCCGGATCAGGACCAGATCCAAATGACGCAGACGGCTGACCGCGGTGGCCGGTCNNCAGCATGGCGGCGGCTACCTCGAGCACCGCCTCCACGTCATGTTCAGCCGCCTCAAATCCCTGGCGAACATGGCGTCGCAACTGCGGATCGACCACCTCCTGAGGGAGCAGGAAATCAACGAAATAGCGATAGCCGCGGTCGGTCGGCACCCGGCCCGCCGAAGCGTGCGGCTGGGCCAGAAAGCCATCGTAGACCAGCTCCGACAACTCATTTCGAATCGTGGCTGAGCTGAGCTCCAGGAAGTAGCGCGCGGCCAGCGCATGGGACCCCACCGGGACCACCGTCTCGGTGTAATCGGAGACCACCGCTCGCAGAATCCGCTCTTTGCGTTGGTCCATTTCTGCTTCTTCCTCAGGGTCCTGATTAGCACTCCACTTCTCCGAGTGCTAACAAAAGTCTAGCACAGGCGTTCTGGCGATCGAAGTGAAGCGCATCTGGCGAAACCGCTCCGATGGACAGCTAACATCAGCAGATGGGCTCCCGACCGTCGCCGCCGGCAGACCCGCTATCAGCTCCCGAGCACGTCCATCGCGATGCCGATGTGACAGGCGAGTCGGAGCGGGAGCGCCTGGCCCGACGGACGGGCATTCGCGAGGTGGTTTTCGGAGTCCAGGATGGTCTCCTGACCACTCTTGGGCTGACCACAGGTGTGGCCACCGCCACCGCCGGCTCGGTGGTGGCCCACACCACAATCCTCATCGCCGGCCTAGTCGGCGCTCTGGCTGGGCTGATCTCCATGGGCACCGGCGCCTACCTGGCCAGCTCAGCGTCCCGAGACTTGAAGCACCAAGCCATCCACAAGGAGCGATCCGAGTTGGAGACGAGGCCCGAGGAGGAGATCGACGAGATGGTGGCCATACTCGCGGCTCGAGGAGTCCCTCTGGAGGAAGCCCGGACTCTCTCCCGAACTCTCGCCCGCTACCCGCAACTCTGGGAGGAGACCCACATCGAGAAGGAGTTGGGCATTTCCAGCCAACTCCGCGACACCCCGGTGCGGGATGGTCTGTTGATGGCGGGAACCTTCCTCGTGGGAGCCGTGTTCCCGATCCTCCCCTACATCTTCATGACCGGACTCCCGGCAGTCCTAGTCTCACTGGCACTGTCCGGTCTGGGCCTGACCGCGGTGGGCGTGCTCAAGGCCGCCGTCACCGGACAGCGGCTGTGGGTAGGGGGAGCTCAGGTTCTGCTCGTGGGCGGAGGGGCCGCGCTGGCTGGTTACATCTTCGGCGTCCTCTTGCCGCATGCCTTTGGACTTCGTCTCCCCACCACCACCTGAAGGCCAAGGCCGGCGCTGAGCCCAGCGCTCTGTGGGCGGGCAAGGCGGACAGCGGCGGCGCACCCTCCTACAGCTCCACCCTGTCGCCTCGAGCGCCGGCGGAGCATCGATTCGGGTGCCCAGTGGATCAGGTCGGTCTTCTACTTGAGCTGTCTCGCCGGCGTGGCCGTGACTAGCTCGAGGGTGACCCGGTCGAGAACTTCCACCCCCTTTGCAGTGGCGGCGACCCGCTGGCCAGCCACGGTGACCAGCCCCAGTTGGGCGAGCCGCTCGGCGCCCGCGACCTGGCCCGGCATGCTCAGCAACACTCCCGTCCGCAGCCGCAAGCCGCACGCCAACCGCTCCACCTCGGCTTGGTCGCGGTCGATTGCCTCGAATCCCCGGCGCCCATGGCCGCGGGTCCTCACCTGCTTGATGTAGGTGCTGGCACTGCGCAGATTCCAGTAGCGGACGCCGACGTTGTGGGTGTCCACCTCGACGCCCAAGCGACCAGCCGCGCTGGTACTGAGGAATCCGTGGCCGCCGCACCCAGCTGCCAGGTAGTGGCCGCCCTGCCAGTAGCTGAGGTTGTGCCGGGACTCGCGTCCGGGGTGGGCGTAGTTGCTCACCTCGTACTGGAAAAGGCCGGCGTTCTCGAGCAGCTCGCGGGCCAAACGGTGCTGCTCGATGAAGTCCTGCTCTTGGGGACGGGCTACGCGGCCCGTGGCGATGGAGCGCGCCAGTGGTGTGTTGGGCTCGACCGTCAGCTCGTAGCAGGAGACATGCTGGGGCGAGTAGCTGAGCAGCCTCTCCAGACCCTCCTGGAAGACGTGCGTGGGCTGCTCGGGGATGGCGTAGATGAGATCGCAGCTAACGTTCTCCAAGCCGGCCTTGGCTGCGGCAACCAGGGCGGCCTCGGCTCCGGCGCTGTCGTGGTTGCGTCCCAGCCAGCGCAGAGCTCGGTCGTTGAGGCTCTGGATCCCCAAGCTCAATCGGTTGATCCCCAGCGCCTGCCAGCTGCGACAGAGCTCCTCGCTGACGCCCGTCGGGTTGGCCTCGATGGTGATCTCGGCGCCGGTTGAGATGCCGAATTTCGCCTCAACGGCCCCAAGTAGCTTGGCCAGCAGTGCCGGCTCCAAGAGTCCGGGCGTCCCACCCCCCAGATAGACCGTGTCCAGGCCGGCCGGCGGGCGGCCAGCGGGGGCCAGGTGGTCCAGCTCAGAGATCACGGCTTCGACATAGGCCTGGTGCAAGTGGTCGTCGCCGATATGGATGGCGAAGTCGCAGTACGGGCAGCGAGTGGCACAGAAGGGTACGTGCAGGTAGAGGCTGCCGGGCGCGTCGGGCGTCGACTCAGCGATCAAGGGAGAGCACCGCCATGAAGGCTTCCTGGGGTATTTCCACGCTGCCGACCCGCTTCATGCGCTGCTTGCCTTCACGCTGCTTTTCGAGCAGCTTGCGCTTGCGCGTGATGTCTCCGCCGTAGCACTTGGCGAGCACGTCCTTGCGCAACGCCGGCACCGTTTCGCGGGCAATCACCTTGCCGCCGACCGCAGCCTGGATGGCCACTTCGAAGAGCTGGCGGGGGATGACTTCGCGAAGCCGCTGCACCAGCTTCCGCCCCTGGTTGCTGGCCTGCTGGCGGTGCACGATGATCGAGAGAGCGTCGACCTTGCTTCCCGCCACCAGGACGTCGAGCTTGACCAGCTGCTCGGCGCGATATCCGGTCAGCTGGTAGTCCATGGAGGCGTAACCGCGGCTGCGCGACTTGAGCTGGTCGTAGAAGTCATGGATGATCTCGCCCAGCGGCAGGTCGTAGGTGAGGAGCGCCCGCTCCCCGGGTGGTTGGTACTCGAGCTGAACGAACTCCCCTCGCCGCTCCTGGCAGAGCTCCATGATCCCGCCCAGATGCTCGCGGGGGACCACGATCTCGAGCTTGACCCGGGGCTCCTCGATCGTCTCGATCAGCCCCACCTCAGGGAGCTGGTCCGGGTTGTCGATTTCCATGTCGGTGCCGTTGCGGAGGGTGACCCGGTAGGCGACCGAGGGAGCGGTGGTGATCAGGTTGAGTTGAAACTCCCGCTCCAGGCGCTCCTGGACGATCTCCATGTGGAGCAGCCCCAGGAAGCCGCAGCGGAAACCAAAGCCCAGCGCGGCCGAAGTCTCCGGTTCGAAGGTGAGGGCAGCGTCATTGAGCTGGAGGCGGTCGAGCGCCTCCTTCAAGCCCGGGTAGTCATCGCCCTCGACCGGGAAGAGCCCGGCCCAGACCATCGGGCTCACCTGGCGGTAGCCCGGAAGCGCGTCCCGAGCGGGCCGACCGACCTCGGTGATGGTGTCGCCAACTTTGCTGTCGCGAACGTTTCTGATGGAGGCGATGAGGTAGCCAACCTCGCCGGCGCTGAGCTCGCCCACCACCACCATCGAAGGCCCGAAGATGCCCACCTCGTCGACGCTGAAAGTTCCCTGGGACGCCATCATCCGAATCTGCGTTCCCGCCCGGAGGCGGCCATCCATGACCCGCACGTAGACGACGACACCGCGGTAAGCGTCGTACTTGCAGTCAAAGATCAAGGCCCGCAAGGGTGCCTCGGCGTCGCCCACCGGGGGCGGCAGCGCCGTCACCACCGCCTCCAGGATCCGGTCAACGCCCTCCCCGGTCCGAGCACTGGCCAGAATCGAGCGTTCAGCCGGTATCCCAATCACTCGGGCGATCTCCTCACGGACCAGCTCCGGGTCGGCCTGGGGGAGGTCGATCTTGTTCACCACCGGCACGATCTCCAGGCCCAGCTCGAGTGCCTTGTAGACGTTGGCCAGGGTCTGGGCCTCGATCCCCTGACTGGCGTCCACCACCAGGAGCGCCCCCTCGCAGGCCGCCAACGCCCGGGAGACCTCATAGGCGAAGTCCACGTGCCCGGGGGTGTCAATGAGATTGAACTCGTAGGTGAGACCGTCCTTGGCCTGATAGGCCATCCGCACCGCCTGGGCCTTGATAGTGATCCCGCGCTCTCTCTCCAAGTCCATGGTGTCGAGCATCTGCTCGGTGAGATCCCGGGCACTAACCGTGCCAGTCAGCTCGAGAAGCCGGTCGGCGAGGGTGGACTTGCCATGATCGATGTGGGCAATGATCGAGAA
>PLDE01000270.1 GCA_003135035.1 Candidatus Dormiibacterota bacterium
ACCGAGATCAGACACGTCCGCTCCCAGCTCAGCCAGCACGGAATCCGGGTTGGAGGTGGAGGTGTCGTGCCCACCAATCTGACCTCCTACATCCCGGGCGCGACGGGCATCCTGCTGCATGGCCTGTCCAGCACGGTCACGGTCCTGGTGGACATCTTCGTCGGGCTGGTCATCTCCTTCTGGTTGCTCAAGGACGGCCGCGTCCTGCGCCAGCAATTTCAGGACCTGCTGCCGAGCCGCCTGCGCAGCGAGGTCTCCTTCGGACTCGACGCCTTTTCGGTGGTGGTGGGGGGTTACGTCCGGGCCCAGCTTCTGATGGCCTTGCTGGTCGCCATCCTGGCCGGCGTCGGGACGGCGATCCTGGGGGTTCCCTTCCCCTTGGTCATCGCCGTCGCCACCTTCATCTTCGAACTGATCCCGCTGGTCGGACCTTTCGCCGGTGGCGCAGTAGCGCTTCTTCTGGCTCTCACCAAGAGCCCGGCCCTGGCCCTGTTCACGCTGATTCTCTTTCTCGCCATCCACATCATTGAGGGGTATCTGCTGGCGCCCCGGATCCAGGCCAAGTTCGTCCGTCTGCATCCCTTGGTGGCGCTCCTGGCACTCTTCGGTGGGATCGAGGCGGCGGGCTTCCTGGGTGCGCTTTTTGCTGTCCCCGTCGCCAGCTTGTTCGCCGTCTTCCTCCGGGCCGGGGTGCTCGACTGGCGCCACAACCGCCCCGACCTCTTCGGCGCCCGGGCCGCCCAGGCGGCGGTTGTGGGGGGAGCTCCTGGTCGACGGGTGCTCCGTGAGTTCACTCCCATCCACAAGGATCTCTGGAACTGGATCAAGCGCCGGGGGCGGCGCTCCACCTGATCCGCGTCGCTTCAGGAAGGGTCAGGCGGGACCGGGAATCGGAGCCTCGAGGGGAGCCGGGACCGGTCCCGTCACGATGAACGGTGCGAGCAAGCCGGGACGGGCTTGCTCGGCCACCCTGACCGCCTCGGCGAGCGTCAGGTCCTGCATCCGGTAAGCCTGTCGCCCGGCCGCTGTGGTGGCGGTCAGGTTCACCACTTGGGCCCGGCGCTGGAAGAAGGACTGGTGCAGATTCCAGCCGATGATCCCCTCCGAAGAGAGCATGCAGCGCCGGCGCACCAGCGAGCCGGAGCGAACCACCAAGCGACCCTGCACCACAGCGTGGCCGAGACTGCGGTAGCGGTCCTCCGCCAGCGGCATTCCCAACCCCAGCAGCACCAAGACGGCCAGCCACGGCCAGCCGGGGACATCGCCCAAGCGCCAGCCGATCAAGAGAATGACCATGACCGGCACGGTCACCAGGAGAACCCGGTTGAAGCGGCGCCGGTGCGCCACTGGACCGTGCTCCAAAAGCTTGCCCTCGACGGGCGCCGCCGTGCCCAGGATCAGGGCGGAAACCGACCTGGCCACCGCCCGGGGAGCCGGTGGCAGAAGCATCGAGCCACCCCGTTCGGCGCCGCGACCGACGCGCAGCCCGGTGGCGATGGCGATGCAGCGCCCGCCCTTGACCCAGCGCAGGAGCAGGGGCTCACTGAACTCGACGCCGCGCAGGCGGCGCTCGTCGAGACTGATGACTCGAGTGGTGAGGAGGCCGCGGGTGACCTGCAAGGTTCCCGACTGCCGAGTGAGGCGATAGTTCCAGAAGGCCAAGATGTAGCCAAAGGTGGAGGCCAAAGAGATGACGATGGCTGCCGCCAGGATCAAGCCAACCACCAACACCGGCGTCGACGCCGATCCCAGCTGATGCAGCGCCGCGTCGACCGGGCCCAGGCGGCTCGGGTTGAGATGGTCCTCGTTGACGATCTGGAAGCCGAAGCCGACCACCGCCAGGACCGTGACCGCTCCCGAGAGAGTGAAGGGGCCGTAGCCGATCCACTGGGGCTTCCAGCGGGCGAGCTCTGCCGGCAGCGTCGCGTCCTCGGCGGCGACCCCACCGGTCGGGGCTGCCCCGGAATGGTGGAGCAGCTCCTCTCGGAGCCAGGCGGCGTCCTGCACACTGAGCCCGTCCAGCTTGAGTCCCCGGTCATCCTTGCGGTCGGTGCGGCCGGTGCCGATGGTGATGCTGGCCAGGCCCAGCATCCGGTGCAGCACGTGGGCGGTGAGATCCACCGTCCGGACCCGTTCTCGAGGCACGGTCAGGGTGCGGCGCCGGAGCAGGCCGCGGCGAACCTGGACCTGCACTGCGCCGATCTGATAGCTGGTGGTGAACCAGCGCAGGGTTCCCGTGCTGAGCGCGATCACCAGGCCGGCCAGACCCCAGAGGGGCCCCTTGCCGCTGCCGTTTCCCGCCAGTACCAGCACCACCAGCCAGGGGATGTTCTTGAGGATCTCCTGAACCGGGAGGAGGATGAGCATGCGCACGTCGAGCCTTCGCCAGCCCTCGTCGGTGTGGGCCGGAGCCGAGAATTCGACGGAGCCAGAATCGTTGATCAGGTTGCGTCTCCTGGCGTCTGCTGGGCGATAGCGGTCAGCTCTTCCACCAGTCCCTGGGCGGTGGCGCGGTCGAGGCCGGTGATCCGCAGCGGTCCCGCTGCCGAAGCCGTGTTGGCCGTCACTTTGACCAGCCCAAAGAGCTGCTCGATCGGCCCGCGCTCGCTGTCCACGGTCTGGAGCCGGGAGAGCGGTGCGATCCGTCGCTCCTGATGAAACCAGCCCGCCTGGGTGTAGACGGCGACCGGCGTGACCTCCCAGCGGTGGACCCGGTAGCGCCATCGGGGCATGACGATCAGGTGCCCGACGGCGAGGGCGGCGGTGATCGCCAGCAAGGCCCAGTGCCAGCCAGAGGAGCCGGGGAAGCCGACCATCCAGATCACCTCGAGCACGATGAGCACGACCCAGCCGATGGCCGCTCGGGCGGTCCAGTACCAGACCGCAACCGGGCTGACCAGGTGCCGAGGTGGCCGCAACCAGGGCGCGCTTGTACGGGGGTCTTGGCCCATCTCTGCTACTGAGTCGCCATCTTGAGCCGGGCTCGAAGCAGGCTCAGCAGCGATGGGTCACCGCCCTGGCTGAGCCCGGCCTCGGAGCGTCTTCCCCACAACCAGAGGAGGACGCTCTCCGGATCCCCGCTGATCTCCGCGTCCGGGACTCCTTGAGGAGATATCACCTCGACCGATTCGCGGTCGAGCTTCACCTCCCAGGCGCGACCCCCGGTGGTGACCACGACGCGCTGTCCCTGACAAGCATCCTCTGGATCCTCTGACCAATCCCCGGCTAGGAATATGTTCAGCACCTCGTCCACCCCGTCGCTGGCCAGGTCGGGATCTATCGGGCTCGGCTGGCCCACGCTGAGTTCGGCGTCGACCCGGTGGATGACTGTCTCGTGGGCCATCCTCCGAGCCCAGAAGCCGACCGTCTGATCAGGTGGCCACCAGGTCGCCGAGTGCGCCTCCGGTCCTCGTTCCGAGAGGAGAGACAAAAGGCGGTCCTGGGCTTCCGCCAACCAGTCGAGCGGGTCCCGCTCGGGGGGCCAGGCGGGAGGCCAGGGGTCAGGCTCCCGTTCGGTCAGGGTGCAGGCGATCTTGTGCTCGTATACCTCGGCCACATGTTTGACCACGTCCGCGACCGTCCAGCCGGGGCAGGGTGGGACATCGGCTTCGAGATGACCGCCGGCGACCAGCGCTAGGCGATCTCCATCCGATCGGACGTGCTCAAGAAAGCTCGCGAAGTCGATGCGAGACAGCATAGAGAGGATGGGAGCCGGCGTTGCGCTTCGGCCTGCTTGGCAGCAGAGCGAGGCGACTAGTGGCGGACCAGGAGACGGCCGCCCTCGGTCTCCGGGGGTTGATAGGCGACTCCGTAGTGCTTGAACACCCGAGCCTCGTCCTCCAGGGAGAGCTCCCCACCCTTCTCGATGTTGGGCGCGTGATGGATCTCCGCCTTGAGCCGAGCCACCTTGAGGTAGTCCTGGCCCAGGGTCGCGCCTGCCAGCGGGACGAAGGTCAGATGCCGGCCGAGGAGGCCGGTGTGGACGGTGACGAAGAGTGGCTCATCCGTCGAGGCGTCGAAATAGACATCCTCGAGCTGGCCGAGGGGCTGCCCGTCGGCATCGACGACCTCCTTGCCTTCCCACTCTCTAATGTTCTCTAGCTCGCTCACGCGGTACCTCCATCCTGCCGACGAATCCCACTCGGCGGCGATCCGCCCCTTCTAGGCAGACTACTCCGCGGGCTCCTCAGGAGTGAGTGCGCGCTGGGCGTGCTCGAACCCCGAGTTGGCCGCCTCCACACCGCAGTAGGTGGCGGTGTGGAGGCGGATCTCGGAGATCTGCTCGGGAGTGAGGTCCACGTGGGCGGGCCGTACGTGCATCTCGAATTCCTCCCAGCGTCGTAAGGAGACGAGGAGAGCGACGGTGATGCAGCGCCTGGCGAACTGGTCCAGCCCGGGACGAGCCCAGATCTCTCCCCGGGCATATCCGGTAATCAGCTCCTGGAAGTCGCTGGTGAAGCCGTTCGCCGCCGCCAACGTGCGATCGACGTACCCCTCTCCCAGCACTCGTCGCCGGGCCGCCGTGGCGCGGGCAACCTGGCCTCCGGTGAGCTGGCTCAGGACCGCCAGCCAGGGGACTCCTCCTGGCCGGCCGCTTCCGTGCCGCGTATCATCCGGCGTCTCGGCAGCGCCAGCTGGAGGCACCATGGCAACCGACATTGACGGCTACGGATTCGCCGACCAGGGCCGGACGATCGGCCGTCTCAGCTCGGACATTCGGGAACTCGACCGTGCCGGAATCGAGAGGGTGGCCCGCGGCTGGGACCGTCACGTCGGCGACGCCGACCTCGACGCTTTCCGAGCGGCCGAGCAGGCCGCCTCCGAGGCTCTCGAGTCGACCGACCGCGTCGCCGAGTGGCACCTTGTGCGCGATGCACTCCTCGGACTCACCGAGGGTCAGTCGGCTCTGGCCAGCTGGAAATCGGAGCATGGGGAGGTGGGCGCGAAGGCGGAGCGGGCGGCACTGGCCGCGGCCTTGGGGCTCCTGGCGGGCGCCGACGGGGATCGGCCTGATCTCGGGGTACTTCTTCGTCCTATGGGTGAGGCCCTGCCCTGGCTGATTTTGGAGGAGGAGCCCGTCCCGGAGCCGGAGTGACCGTGGTGGCACTTGGCTCGGCAACAGCACCGGGTAAAGTCGCGACACCGCGCTAGCTAGTCGCTCCGAGTTGACTCGGCGCGAAAAGCTGCGAATTGGCTACGTTGCGAAGCCGATCGGGCGCAGATCTCAAACGCAGGCTACGATGCGAGTGACCCGCAGCTGCGGGATTCCGCCGAAGAGTACCGAGGTCACTTATGCACGCGACGGGGGCCCCCGGGGAGATCTCAGAGCAGTTCCGCCACGAAGCGCTCATGTATGCCGGCGATGAGGGGTTCCTGGCCGGGACGCTGCCCTTTATCCGGGCGGGAGTAGCTGCCGGGGAACCGGTGATGGTGGCGGTCGCCCCTGACCGAATCCAGAAACTGACCGAAGCTCTCGGCTCGGACGCCGAGGCGGTGCGCTTCGTCGACATGCGCCAGATCGGGGGCAATCCAGCAAGGATCATCCCCGCCTGGGTCGACTGGGTGGAGGAGGTGAGCCGGGATGGCCGGGCAATACGCGGTATCGGCGAGCCGGTCTGGCCAGAGCGCTCAGCCGACGAGCTGGCGGAGTGCGAGCGTCACGAGGCGTTGCTCAACTTGGTGCTCGCCAAGCACTCCCAACTCCGCCTGCTCTGCCCCTACGACGTCACCCAGTTGGACCCGGCGGCTCTCGAAGTCGGCCATCGCACTCATCCCTTGGTTCTCCGCGAAGGGCAGTCCCAGGCCGGTGACGTCTACCCGGGACTGGAACGGGTCGCACAGCCCCATGAAGCCTCCCTGCCTCCTCCCCCGGAGCTCGTGGACGAGATCGAATTCAACGCCGGGCAGGGCCTTGAGGCTCGCGACTTTGTCGCCCGCCGGGCGACCCTAGCAGGATTGCCGACTCTGCGGCGGGCCGACCTAGAGTGGGCGGTCACTGAGCTGGTGACCAACAGCATCCGCCACGGCGGCGGCAGGGGCACCCTCCGCTTTTGGCAGGACGGCGCCGAGGTAGTCTGCGAGGTTCAGGACCAGGGGCACATCGACGATCCCTTGATCGGCCGCGAGCGGCCTGCTCTCGCCGCAGCCCAGGGAAGAGGCCTCTGGCTGGTCAACCAGATCTGCAATCTGGTCCAAATCCGATCCACCGCTGTAGGCACCACCGTGCGCATCCACGTCAGCCGGGCTGAGGGCCCACGCGAAGTGGGTGGGTTGCCGCTGCTCTCGGATCAGTTGCTGACCGCCATCGATCGTTTCGCCCTCGAGGCGGAGCGCCAACTTAGCCAGCGGGACCGCTCCTTGCTCTGGAGGCTATCTCCGGGAGCTGAGTCCCTCCTCATGGGACTGCCAGACAGCGGTACCAGAGCGGCCGACCTGCCCCAACCCCTGGCCACCAGCCGGAGCGCCCTGTTGGCACTGCGGACCGAGTTGGAGTCGGCTGGCTTGATCATTCAGCGACCGGAGCCGGCTGGGATGGTTCGCCTCCTGCCCACTGCCAAGGCGCGCCGGCTGCGCCTGGCGGTGACGACCTCTCGGCGCACGGTTCTGGAGGGCGTGGTGGCGCGCCTTCCCGCGGACGCGCTCGCCGATGTCGGCTCCGCCCTGGGCCACTGGGCCGGCCGATAGCCAGAGCCCCGGCGAGAGGAGCAAGGGGGACGCGGTCGTCGCTGCCGGACACTCCGGTCTGGTCGCCCAGCCATGCGTTTCTTGACGAGTTGGACAACATCGCCAAGCAGTGCGGGGAGTCGCCCTGGTGCCTGATCGCCATCTATGCCAGAGCGCGATCCATCGTCTTGGTTTTCGACGACGATGTCTGCGGCGGTGCCATTCGTGACAGCCACATCGAAATCCGTACGCAACACTGGGATCCCTTGTTCAAGGCGCTGCGTCGAGCCGGGCACACCAGCCGGGCTGGTCAGCTTCAGCTGCGGCCGCGGCGTCACCAGACGTATGACTGCCCGGATTGCGAACTAATCTGGGACAACGAGTCAGGTTAGGTGAGCCGCTCCACGAGTCCCGGCCGAGGAGTTGAGCGCGGGCGCCTCTCGTTTTTGACGACGGGCGGCGTCTGTGGAGCGGACCGGGACTGATCCCAGTTACCGACTGATTTAGTTCGGCGACGTACCCAGGTTGTCAGTCGCATGCACGGCTATGCGCAGGAACACCGCTATTTCACCGCCGCCGGTTGGAAACTCTCCCACATCGACGAGTACGCACCCCCGCCCGCCAGCAAGCTCTCGTGGCTCCC
The DNA here is from genome assembly GCA_003135035.1 of Candidatus Dormiibacterota bacterium. Classification (GTDB taxonomy): domain Bacteria; phylum Chloroflexota; class Dormibacteria; order Aeolococcales; family Bog-877; genus Bog-877. Next base: position 7,307 of record PLDE01000270.1, read on the forward strand.
ATCCTCAACAATTTTCCCGTCCGCGAGGATGACGATCCGGTCCGCCTTACGCGCCGTCTGCAGGCGGTGCGCGATGACGATGGTGGTGCGCCCGCTGGCGAGTCGGGTCATGGCCGCCCCGACGCGGGCCTCGGTGGCCAGGTCCAAGTTGGAGGTCGCCTCGTCGAGGACGAGAATCTTGGGGTCGATCAATTGCGCTCTGGCTAGGGCGAGCAGCTGTCGCTGGCCTGTTGAAAGGGACCGGCCGCGCTCCAGCAGCTGGTGGTCGTAGCCGTCCTCCAACTCGCCAATGAAGTAATCGGCGCCGACAGCCCGGGCGGCGGCAGCCACCTCGGCGTCTGTCGCTTGAGGCCGCCCGTAGGCGATGTTGTCTCGGATCGACCCCGAGAAGAGAAAGGGATCCTGGGGCACGTAGCCCAAGCGGCGCCGGTACTCGCTTGGCTCGAAGGAGCGCAGATCCTGGCCGTCGACCAGGACGTGCCCGCGCTGGGGGTCGTAGAAACGGACGATCAGCTTGGCCAGGGTGGACTTGCCCGCCCCCGTCTCACCAACCAGGGCGACCGTCTGCCCGGCCGGAATCTCCAGGTCGATGCCCTTGAGGGCTGCCTGCGCGTCGAGCTCGGTCGCTTCCACCTGCCCGGCCGGCGGGGAGGAGACGTCGCGGCTGGGGTAGCGGAAGTGGACGCCTTGCAAACGAAGCGCGCCCCGGGGCAGGTCGACGCGGACCGGATTCTCTGGTGCAGGCGTCAAGCTGCGCTGGGTCATCAGTTCGCGGATGCGACGCATGGAGGCGCCCGCCTGCTGCCAGGAGTCGAAGACCTG
>PLDE01000113.1 GCA_003135035.1 Candidatus Dormiibacterota bacterium
TCCCAGTGGGGAAGAGCAGGATTGGTAGCCCCAAGAGCATGATCCAGGGAACCCACATTTCTCCCAGGGATACCGCCAACCAACCGAGGGGCAGTGCCCCACCGTGGAGCCGGTAGTCGATCACCGCGTAGGTGCCACCGATCTGGCTCAGAATGACGCAGGGCGCTGAGGCGAGTAGCACCCAACCGAGCGCGTTGCGGGGCTGCCTTCGCACCACCAGGAAGCCCACCGCGCTAAAGGAGAGCGCGGCGGCCAGGCCCACCAGGTTGCCGGCCACGTCGTCCTGGGGATCGTTGGTCAGAGCCGACAGAACCAGGCAAACGGCCGTCAGCACCACAGTGAGGCTGCCCACCACGACGGCGGCCCTAGGCGTCGCCAGCGGCGGATCAGTTGGCCGTGAGGAGATTCCCGGCTGAGCACTCATCAAAGGCGCTAGCGGCATGTGGTCGGGCGGGTGACCTCCTACGCCTATCCCCCCGTTTGACGGTCTCGGCTGATGGTAATCGAGGCATGTTCCGAGATCGTTGCGGCGCCAGGCGAGCTCGCGACCCCATCGTACCGGCCCGCCAGTCGGCGCCGATGCTGCCCTACTCGGGGCCGGAAGCGGGCCCCTCGCGGGGTAGCTCGAGGCGCTCGGCGAGCATGGTTATCGCCGTCGCCACCCGGGACTGTTGCTCGAAGGGCCAGTCGTACAGGAACTCCTCGAGCATCGTCCTTCGGGCCAGGTGGAGACGTTTGCGCAGACGTTGTCCAGTCGGCGTTATGCGCAACAAGGCCGCCCGTCCGTCGCGCGGGTCCGGCTCCCGCACAACCGCGCCCTCGCGCTCCAGCCGTTGCAGCCGAGGGGTGATGGTCGAGTTATCGACGCCGTAGTAGGCCGCCAGCTCTGTGGGATGCACCGGCCCGCAACTGGCGATGCGCTGGAGCATGGTTACCGACCCCAGCGGCAGGTCACAGCGGGCCCGCCGCATCGTCTCCACCTGGACCTCGCGGCTGTTGGACCAGCGCACTAGCACCGTGACTGCCCGCTCCAATACGGCGACCGGGCCCTCGTCAGCTGCTGGCGCGGGCTGTTGTGGGGTAGCGCTCTCCAGAGTCGCTGCGCCGGTCACGGCCCTTCGACGTCTCCAGGTCCGGGCCTGTCAGCGGTGTGGGCGGCTTCGAGGGGCCGGTCGTCGGGGATAGGCCCTGCCGACGTGGGCAGCGCGGGTTCCGGTTCCATCTCGGCGGGGTCGATGGCTGGTGAGTTGAAGGCGAGCACCGGACTGGGTGCCGGATCCTCCTGATGGATGTACTTGCCACCACGCAGCCAGCTGGCAACCGCGGCCAGAGCGCAGGCGGCCATGGCGAAGTCAAAGGCCTCGTGCAGACCGTTCATGAAGGGGCCCGAGATGAGATGCGGGAAGAAGGCCCGGCCGGTCAGGTAGGCCTGCTGGGCGTGGGTGAGATGGGGGAGGACCGGACCCAGCAAGGAACCGATCGGGTTGAAGCCGAGGAAGGACGCAAAGAGACTGCCCACTGCGGGCAGATGGGAGATCCGAGTGGCCGCCGCCACCGGCACCCCCTGAGTGACCAGCCCGTGATAGAGGGTGGTGGGCAGGGTCGCCGAGAGCCCAACGATGATCAGGGTGAAGAAGATCCCGATCGAGAGCACCTGAGCTGAGTTCTGGAAGGTGGCCGCCATACCACCACCCGCCCCGCGCTCGTTGGGGGGAAGGCTGTTCATGATCCCCGCCTGATTGGGAGAGGCGAAGAGTCCACTGGAAAGCCCGTAGAGGGCGAGCAGAATCCCGAACCAGATGTAGTTGAAGTTGGCCGGCAGGAGCTGGAAGACGAGGAAGATCACCGCCGACCCCGATACCCCGATGGTGGCGAAGAGGCGCGAGCCGTGGCGGTCGGAGAGGATGCCGGCGATCGGTCCGGCGACCAGGAATCCGGCCGTCAGAGGCAGCATGTAGATGCCTGCCCAGAGAGGTGTCTCAGCAAAGCTGTAGCCGTGCTGCGGCAACCAGATTCCCTGTAGCCAGATGATCAGGATGAACATCAGTCCGCCCCGAGCCAGCGCCGAGAGGAGCGCCGCCACGTTGCCGGCCGCGAAGGCACGGATCCGGAAGAGCTGAATGTGGAACATGGGCGCCTTGACCTTGGTCTCGAGGTAGGTGAAGAAGGCCAGGCAGAGAACTCCGCCGATCATGGCTGCCAACACCAAGGGGTTGCCCCAGCCCATGCTGGCGTGGCCGTAGGGGAGGATGCCGTAGGTGATTCCTACCAGCACTCCGACCAGACCGACGGCGAAGAAGATGTTTCCCCACCAGTCGATCCGCGCGTGCTGGCGAACCCCGGTATCGCGGAGCATGAGGTAGGCCCAAACGGTGCCGAAGACGCCGACTGGCACCGAGACCAAGAAAACCAGCTGCCAGGCGATCGGGCCCAGCACGCCGCCCAGGACCAGGCCGATGAAGGAGCCGCCGATGGCCGCCACCATGTTCGTGCCCAGGGCCATGCCACGCTGGTTGCTGGGGAAGGCATCGGTGAGGATGGCGCTGGAGTTGGCCCAGAGCAAGGCGCCGCCGACACCTTGGAGCACGCGCATCACGATCAGGTAGAGGGCGGCGTCCGGACCCTGGAGCCAGGTCAGCGAGAGCATGATCGAGAACACGGTGAAGACGAGGAAGCCGAGGTTGTACATGCGCACGCGGCCGTACATGTCGCCGACCCGGCCCAGGGTCACCACCAAGACCGCGGTGACCACCATGTAGCCCATCAGCAGCCAGAGGAAGTAGGGAGTGTTGCTGGCGGCGAGGGGATTGAGGTGGATGCCCCGGAAGATGTCGGGCAGGGCGATCAACACGATCGACGCGTTGATGGTCGCCATCAGGATCCCCAGGGTGGTGTTGGAGAGGGCGATCCACTTGTAATGGGGTCCGACCGGCCGTTGCGGTGAGCGGCGGGCAGCCACCAATCCTTCTCGAATGCTCAAGCGCCGTCTCCTAGGAACCGGGGAATACTTGGTTTGATCATACCAAGTACTTTGGCGAAACCGACCCTCACTGCCGAGGCGCCCCCTTGGCCAGGCCGCTCTCGTCCTAACATGGCGGGCACGTGAAGGGGCCTGAGAGCCGATTCGAGGCGGTCAACCTCCTGGCCGATCCCCTCTACCAGTACTGCACCATCACCAAGCGCCGCGACGACGGCAAGGGCTCCGAAGAGGCGCTCCTCGACCACCCCTGGTTGCAGCGCCAGCGGCGCATCCACCAACTCCAGTCCGCCTGGTGGGTCTTCCACACCGCCGAGCACTCCCGCTTCCAGCACGCGGTGGGAGCTATGCACCTCACCGGTAGCTTCACCGAGCACCTCTATCCGAGCCTGCTCGAGAGCTTTCCTGACGCCCCCTCGCGGCAGTTGGTGGTGGAGACGATGCGCATCGCCGGTCTGCTTCACGACGTCGGCCACGGCCCCTTCGGGCATTTCTTCGATGTCGAGGTTCTGGCCCAGTTCGGCATCGATCACGAGGACATCGGCCGGCGGCTGGTGTTGGGCCCCCTGGCCGAGCTGATCAGCAGCCTGCGCCGCAGCCCTGAAGGTGACTTCGCGCCCGGTGAGGAGGTCCTCCCGGAGTGGGTGGCCTGGGTGATGGCGCCCCGGGAACTTCCGGGGCTCGAGCCGCCCGGCTGGCTACGGGCGCTCAAGCCGGTGCTCTGCGGACCGGCCAGCACCGACAACATGGACTACGTCCCCCGGGATGCCTACATGTGCGGGGTGGCGGTCGGTCCGGTCGACCTGGCGCGGCTGCGCCATTACATGTTCATCAAGGACGGCAATCTGGTCCTGCACCAGCACGGCGCCCCCGCCCTGGAAGTATTTCTCTCGGCCCGTCTCTACATGTACAACCACGTCTACTTTCACCGCACCGTGCGCCGGATCGACCTCCATCTTCGCCCGGTGTTCGCGCAGACCTGTGCCCGCCTTCTGCCTCCGGGCAACCCCTTGGACCACCTCGACGAGTACCTGCTCTTGACTGACTGGTCACTGATGACCGAGGTGGAGCGCTTGCAGCGCGAGCCCCGCGACGAGGAGGAGCGGGAGCTGGGTCGCCACTGGGAGGCAGTGACCAGCCGAAGGCTGCCCTGGCGCCTGGCTTTCGAGGCCTACCGAGAGCTCAACAAGCCCGCCTCCCCGGCCGGCTTGGGGAGTCCCCAGGAGATCCAGCGATTGATCCGCTCGGCGCTGCCGGAGAGATTCCGCCAAGTGGGCCTGGAGGTGGACGTCGCCAGCACCGCTCCTCGACCCGACAATCCCGCCCGCGACGAGCAGATGCTGCGCCTCTACGACCCCATATCAGGGCGGGTCGAAGTAGAAGCTGCACCGGAGCTCCTGGCTCGCCTGCTGCCGGTCCGGACGGTCTGGTTGCGGGTCTACAGCGACAGTCTCGAGGCTCGCGAAGCGATTCGAGAAGCGGCGGTTCGCACCATGCCCGGCGTGCTCGCTTGAGTAGTCGCAGCCGGGTGTCGCTTCTAGATGGTTTAACTCCTCCTAAAGCCCGAGGTAAGGCGCGCTCCGCCGAGTTCAAAAGGCGAGCCACTAAGTCGCCCAGAAGCGACGCCAGTGAAATCAGCCGTCATCTGAAGTTCACGTCATTGCCCTTGCCGAGACTACCAATCAGACAAGCGAAGCTTGGGTGCGGAGTTCAGAGAGCGACTTATCGAGCCGCCACCTGCCGAAGTGCCCGCGGGTCGACATAGA
>PLDE01000262.1 GCA_003135035.1 Candidatus Dormiibacterota bacterium
ATCACCGCTTCCGCGGCTTCTCTCGAGCAGGCCGAGGTGCTTGGGGTGCCTGCCGGGTCACCCCTGATCGCCATGACGCGGATCACGTACACCGAACGGTCGGTGCCGATCGAGCACAGCCGGAGTTCGACCCGCCCGGAGTACCCGCTGGTCATGCGGCTGATGCCGTGAGCGATTGCGATCTCGTGGTGGGAGTGGACGTGGGAACGTCTGCTGTGCGGGTTGCGCTGTTGACATCCACGGGGGCCGTGGCAGCGTCCAGCCGGTTCCCCCGGAGCCTGGTCGGGGATACCACGTTCGACGCTAACCAGCTGTGGGAGGACTTCGTCGCTTGCATGAACCAGATCCCGGCCCCACTGCGGCGCAGCGAGATCCGGGGATTGGGCTTCGCTGGCCACATTGGGACCGTCATCGTAGACGACCGGGGCCAAGCGATTGGGCAGTCATCGCTGTGGTCTGACGCTCGCGGAGTCGACCAGCTCGAAGTAGCTTGGTCGGCGCTACCAAACGCAGCGGCTCGCGCAGGACGAGCTGTGCCTAGCGGCTCCTCCTTGGCCTTGGTCTGCTGGTTGGGGCGCCACGAGCCGACATTGCTCCAGCGGGTTCGGTGGGTTCTGAGCCCGAAGGACTACCTGGTCCTGCGGCTCACTGGGCAAGCCTGCACGGACGAGACGACCGCTGCATACTCGCTCGGCTTCGACGTCCGGCAGCGGCTATGGTCCACCGATCTACTGACGCTGGCCGGACCGCACCGAGCCAGTTTCCCGAGAGTTCTTTCCGGCACCTCGGTCGTCGGCTCACTGCTCCCCACTGTCGCAGCAACGATTGGTCTGCCCGCTGGCACACCAGTAGTGATTGGTGGTCCAGATGGAACCGTCGGCGCAGCCGCACTTCTAGGGACTGCAGAGGACCTCCTCGTTGACGTCAGTGGCACGACGGACGTTCTCACAGCGTTGACCTCTGATCCCATGTTCGCCCCTCCATGGGGAGCCGTACTCAACCCCTATGTCACCCGCGGCCTCTGGTCATATGGGGGACCCACAGGGCTCACCGGCGGAGCCCTGGTCTGGCTCGCGACCACGCTTGGCTACGCGGACCTTGCCACTGCGCTTGATCGTCTGGGCACGGAGATGGAGGGTCTCCCGCCGGGCTGCGGGGGGTTGTTCGTGCTACCGCTGCTTAGCGGAAGCCGTTTCCCTGATTAGGACCACCGTGAGCGCGCCGCGATGTGGGGACTCGCGGGGTCTCACACCCCAGCACACATGCTTCGCGCCACCCAGGAGGCGGTCGCCTACGTGTCCCGCCAGGCGATCGAGCGGCTCATCGCGGGGCCAAATGAGGCGAGTAAGGCAGTCACTGTGATCCTTGCCGGCGGCGCAGGTGCCTCACGGCCTATTAATCAACTGCGGGCCGACGTACTCGGAACCACGGTCCTGGTAGCCGACGACGCGGAGGTGAGCGTGCGAGGCGCCGCCATGCTAGCTGCCGTGGGCAGCAGTGTCCACCGGGACCTCGCACAAGCCTGGGGTTCGATGCAACCGACACTGAGCCGCTTCGAGCCTAACCCAGAGCGCAGCACGTCTTATCAGCAATTATACCGGCAATGGAAGGAAAGCCGAGACAAGTTTCGGTATGTGTCCCACAGTGACGCCGAGGAGCCCTAGTACCCGAATGGCTGGTCCGGAAGCATTGCTACCTTGGGTATCCGAGAGCAGGTCGACAGGAGCCGGCGATCAGACGCTGGCTGCTCGGGGATCGGGGTCCCGGAGGCAGGTACGTCGGTGTGCCCCGAATTCGACGTCCATGAAGGACTGCGGCGTGTCAGGGGGCAAGCCGCGACAAGACATTGATCCCTTGCCCTGGCGAACATGGTCTAGATGAGGCTTGCTGCCTCAAGACCGCTACGTTCAAGCCCGCCTTTGCTCCCCAGAGCTACCAGACGCCCATCTGGGGAACTCCGGACTGGGAAGCGAAGTATGCCAAGCGCACCAACGTGGAGCGGGGCTATTCCACCATCAAGAATCCAGATGTGATCGGCCTCAACAATCGAGCTCGCGCGTGCGCCCTAGTCGCCCCCTAGCTAATATGTGTCAACCTTGGGTGAGAGAAGCATGCCTCGGCAATTACCCACTGCAGGGGGTAGCTGGAGGACACGCAGGGCGGGCGCCAACCCCCATGTGAAAGGTTTCACGGTGACGGGACACTAGGTTGAACAGTGCACGGGATGTGTAGACAGTTGGGGCTCATCGTGGGCGCATCTTTCTAGCACCATAGACCAGCTGGGCGGGGGTACGGCCGGCGGTGTGGCGGCCGGTGTGGGCTCGGTCGAAGTTGTAGAAGCGCAGGTACTGGACCAGGTCGCGGCGCAGGGCGGTGTACTTGGGGATCATGGAGCGGGCGAAACTGGGTCGCCAGCACTCCTCCAGCACCGTCCGCTGGACCCGTTCCACGCAGCCGTTGCTTTGGGGTCGGCCGGCGTGGATGAAGCGGAGCTGGGCGCCGGTCTTGGCCACTGCTTGGCGGAACTCCTGGGAGCGGAACTCGCTGCCGTTGTCGGTGGAGACCGCCTTCAGTCGCCAACCGGCCTGGGAGAGCTCTCTCGCCACCTGGTGCACCAACGCCGAGGTATAGCGGGCGCTGGGGTTCATGGGGGTCACCTGGACACTGGCCCAGGTGTAGCTGCTGTAGGCGTCAATCGCGGTGTACTGCCAGACCTTCCCTTTGGTCCCGGTCAGGCGGCCAATGTGGAAGCAGTCCAGTTGCACCAGATCACCCGGCTCATGCACGTCCAGGTGCTGCTCCGGCACCTGTGGTGGTGGCGCCGGCTCAGGTGGCGAGGCATATCCGGCCACCAGGCTCAGCCGCCTTTGCCTGGTCCCGATCCCGTGCCGCCGCAACACCTTGAACACACCGCTGGGCGAGATCACGTGGCCTCCCCACATCGGCCGCCGCAGTTGCGCTGCCAGCCGCCTCGGACCCAGACCCGGACTCCCCAGCGCCATCGCCAACACCTGCTGTTCCAGCCAGGGCGCCAGCTGGTTGGGCATCCTCGGCGGGCGCCTCTCCCGGGGCATCAGGATCTCCAGCCCGTGTCGCTCCACCAAGGGCTTCCAGCGGTAGTACCAGGACCGGTGGTAGCCCAGCTCCCGGCAGGCCCCGGCAACCCCAATTTCGCCGGCTCTGGCGAACAACCGCACACGGTGGCGGAAGATCAGGTCATCATTGGTCACGGCGGCCCCCTCCCTTGAGCTTTGAACACCCAAAGGATGGGCCGCCTTCTCTTTCCCTGCACGCCCCCTCAGGGGCACAGGTGTCTACAGATCTTGTGAGCTGTTCACACTAGGTCGACTGTCGCACCAGCTCGTCGATGAGCGCACTGGCTTCGCGCTTGGTCAAGCCTTCCGGAGTTGGCACCCCTGACTTTCGCAGCCGCCAGATCTGGGCTGGGGTAGCCCGCGCCAGATGACGGTTGGCTTGGGCGCCGGCGATTAGGTCAGAAGCCTGACCACGGGTCGCACCTTTATCGACCCGAATTCCTAACCGGGCGAGCTGGGCGAGTTGGCCCGCGGTGGCCGACTGGCCACGCCAAGTCGCGTTCTTGGACGTCAGCCGCTCAAGCCTGTGGAACCGCACATAGTCCTCGGCCGCCCCGTAGGCGTATCCGCGATCAGGCGTCTCGGCAAGGACCTCCGGGTTGGCATCCCGGCGGTAGGGGATGAGAGTGGCGGTCCACCTCTCACCGGCAGGACGGACGAGGATCACGCCGCCATCGACGTTGAGGGAAGCGGCGCCTGTCTCCAGGACCTGCCACCGGAGCTCGCTGCGCCGGAATAGATCCACGTCGACCGCGACCAGGTCGCCCGTTGCAGCGGCGTCTGCCTCCTGTGCGCCCAGAATCCCTCCGAGGGTGTGAAGGCCCTGCCCAAAGGCTCCCGTCGGCAAGCCGAAGAGGGAGGCAGCGCTGACCAGCTTGTGGAGCTGCGAGACCCCGACCAGATCGAGGATCAGGCAGTCGTCCTTGCCCGGGTAGAGGCGAGTGCCCCGGCCGACCATCTGGAGGTAGAGCTGCCTTGATTTGGTGGGCCTGGCGATGATGACCGTGTTGATGGACGGTTCATCGAATCCCTCAGTGAGTACGGCGCAGTTGGCGAGGGCGGCCAGCTCTCCGGAGCCCAACTGCTCGAGGATGCTCCGCCGCTCGTCCAGAGCGGTCGTGCCGTCGAGAGCTGCCGCAGAAAGCCCAGCCATCACGAAGGCCCCGGCGGTCTCGTGGGCCAGGACCACGGTCGGGGTGAAGACCAGGGCCCGCCTACCCGAAGCGAACTTCTCATAGGCCTGCACAACCATCTCGGGAGCGGAAGCGTCGTGCATGGCCTTTCCCAGGGCCTCGGCGGCGAAGTCGCCATGGTGGACGCTCACCCTGTCGAGGTTCGCTGCGATGCCCACCTGAGCGGCCCTGAGGTCGACCAGGTAGCCCTCGCGGATCATCGAGGTCAGGTCGCGGTGGTAGACGATCTCCTCGAAGGAGTCCAAGCGCTGCCGATCGCCGCGCTCGGGAGTGGCCGTCACGCCGAGGGTGAGGATTTGCTCGTCGTCAAAGGACCCGAAATACGCCAGGATTCCTCGGTAGCTGGGTGCCGCGGCGTGATGAGCCTCGTCGACGATAATGGTCTGGAAGACACGTCCTAGTCGCTCCCTCCGATGGGTCCGTTGAAGGGTCTGAACCGAGGCAACCACGACGTCGGCTTCAACGTCGTCCTCATCCGCTTTGACCACACCGACCTTTAGGCCTGGCGCAACAGCCTCGATCTTGCACACTGCCTGCCGGATAAGCTCGTCCCTGTGGGCCAGGACCAGCGCCCGCCCAGAGCGCCGGCGAATGACCTCTGCGAAGACGACCGTCTTGCCGGTCCCGGTGGGTAGCGCTACCAACTGGCGACGAACGCCGCGCTCGAAAGCCGTTTGGATCGCCGCAACCGCATCTTCCTGGTACGGCCGCGGATGCACAGTAGCCACCAAGGCGGTTGGGGAGGGGAGGGGCGCAATGGTCACCCGGCGACCTCCTTTAGCACGGTGTTGAGATACCCGGCCGAGATCATATCCACCAAATTCTTCCGGTAGCCGATCTGTTGCCAGATCTCTGAGAGATGACGGTTGTTCTCCCGGCTTTGGGGTAGCGGTCACTCCGAGGACCAGAGGCCCGTCTTACTCGAGGGCCCCCAGAGCAGCAAGGAGCCGCTGATAGCTGGGGCCGGGGAGTGGTGCGCTTCATCCACGATGATCGTTCCGAAGGAAGGCGTCCCCTTAGCCAGGCGCTTGGGCTGGCTCAAAGCCTGAACCGACCCGACGAGGATCCGTGGAGTGCCCCGTCGCCGGCGCCGTTGGAGGGCTATACCCACGCGGAACAACGGGTCGGCTTCGCGGAGCTTGGACGCTGCCTGCTGAATCAACTCGTCGCGGTGCGCCAGAATCAGCACACGACCCATCCGCTGACGAGCTAGATGGGAGAACAACATGGTCTTGCCGGTGCCCGTTGGTAGGCAGACGAGCTGATGCTTGACACCCCGCTGCCAGGCCACTCGAATCGCATCGAGAGCTTCGGCCTGGTAGTCGCGAAGGGATATGCTCCCGCGAGGCCCTACTTGAGGTCCGGGGACCATGGGGACAGCCGCTGCCGGTTGGTGCGGACATTGGTCTTGACCTTCATGGTGGCCACGGTCGGACGCATGGTCTTGATGACAGCGTCAATCTCCTTCGCCGACAGCTTGTCGGGCTGGACTGGCTCATCGCGCCCGACCATCTCGGCTATCCGAGACGCCTGGAGTGTGGGGTCCTTGATGCCGATGCGATCGAGGAGGATCTGGCACTCGTGGACCTGGATCAGGGTGGGTTCGTTCTCCAGGACTCTCAGAGCTTGGCCGATGGTCCTGGATGAAACGAACTGCATGTCCCGATCGCTGGTCGCGCCCACCAAGGTCTCCAACCTCTGGTACAGGCGATCGCCGTCCATCCAGCCACGCTCGGCGAGGGCCTCGTTGAGGGATTTCATCTCCTGATCAGAGGCGAGATCCCGCACCTGCTCGATGCCGCGAGCCATCTCCTGCGAGGTCAAGAGGGCGGGGTTTAGAGGCGTCTCTGCGTGGGTGTGGAGCCGGCCAGTGAAGGTGAAGATCGCGTTGCCTTCAACTCCCCGCGCCGCTAGGAGCTGCTGGAACTCCCGCATCCGATCTGGGGAGGGGGGCATCTGCCCTACCGACGTCACCCTGCCTTGCCCAATCGGCCACGGCAGGCGTCTCCCCGGGCGGTCCCGCTCTGGCAGACACCACTCTGGAGGCAGGGGGTTGGTGGCCTCGACAGCCTCTAGATCAGCCGGCGCCGGCGCCATCGCCTCCAGGCTCGCCAGCTCCGCATCGGACTCAGAAGGCCCAGAAACGGCCTGAGGAGCCTGGATCGCTCCTGAGGATGAGGAGGCAGGAGGCGGTACAGGCAGCTCTTGGCCAGCGGGAGCGGCCACGGCGGCGATTACGGGATCGTTGCCTGCCCCGCTCGTCGTGGACGCCATTGGAGCGGCCCATGCCAGACCTCCTGGAGCGGGAGTCTCGGGAAACGAGGCCCTCACCAGCTTCCAAAGGGCTCGACGCACGGCCTGCTCGGAGGCGAGGTCTACCTGGGTCCTGCGAGCGCGGGCGGCCTCCTCTTCGGTAGCAGACCCTTCGGCTCGGGCCCAGTGGCCACCAGGGATCGCGGCCAGGGCACTAACCTTGAGGGTGCCACCTTCGACCGTTTCGGACTCGGTGCTGGTGCGGACTTCCCCAAACCGATTGGCCAGAGCCCTAAGCCCGGGAACCTTGATGTAGGGGTGGAGGAACGTGACCTTCTCCCCATTCACTCGCCTCTCGCCCCAAGCACGGTCCACCACACCTGTCCTCGGATCGAGGCCGAGGGCCAAGTGACACTGCTCAAGGACCTTGACACGCTCAGGCTCGGACAGGCCAGTGCNNTTTGAGGTCCTGACGGACTACCGACCACGCTGCGGCCGAAACGTCCTCGAAGGAGGAGTCCGGGGTAAGCGCCAGGATTTCATCCATCATGCCTACCTCCTAACCGCCGCTAGAACTTGGGCCAAGGGGCTGCGTCCCGGCGAGAGTGAGCTGCGAGGGATCGAGGGCCCTTTACCCGTTCGGAAGTGCTCAACCCCTGGGAAGTAGGGAGTGGCAGCCATGGCACTCAACCGGGGATCTGTGAAGTAGCGTCGCTGGTCAACGAAGAAGGGGTTTTCTGAACCAACGAGGCACAGGACCTGATCGTCGCCAAGCATCCGGAAGGCTCCTGCATCGAGCATCTGCTCGGTGGCCTGGCTGATGGACCGACTGGTCGGGCCCCCGCCTGTAGTGGTCGTTGAATGTGTCACGTGGCGCGACCCAGCGAAGGTGGTGAAGTAGTCGGCGGTCTTCTGGTCGGCGATCCCGGCGAGTGCTACTCGCACAGCGTGGTTATTGAAGATGGTGCCCGCTTCCGACTCACCGTAGCGCTTCTCGATCTGGGAGAGGTCCTGCCAGAGGCTCATGATTCGGATGCCGAGTCCGCGGCAGGTCGAGATCAGCTTGTCGAAGTCGGGGAGGGGGCAAATGTTGGCCATCTCGTCGAAGACAAAGAGCACGGGGGGATCTGGCAGCTTCTCCCCATTGTTGGCCATGATGTTCAGCGTTCGCCAGATCTCCATAACTACCGACACGTTGAGGGGGGCCACCTGAGCTTGGTCATCGCCAGGGGCTACCACGTAGAGGGTGTTGGGTCCGCTGAGAAACTTCCGCACGTCAAAGTTGGGGCTGGAAGCGGTGGCCGACTCCAAGACGTTGTCGTTGAGCCAGATGTCCATGCTCTGCCGAGCCATTGAACTCATCGACTCGAACTGCTTGGGGTTGGTCCGGAGGGCCCTCATCAGGATCTCCCAGGCTTGCTTCCGGTAGTAGGGATCCTCAATCCGGGAGGGCACGCTGCCCTTAGCCACCATGTATTGCGCTGGATCACCTCCCTCAAACTGCTTGGTATACCACTGGGCGAATTCATTGCGCCCCTCGTCGCCGCCGATGATCTCCAGTGGCGTCCAGAAGTCGTCGTTGTTCACCCAGTTCCTCACGGCTTCCATGTCTAGGTCGGCCCAGGCAGCAGCGCAGAGGTAAGCAGCGATGAGACTATCGCGAGCGTGGGTCCACCACCGGAACTCACCGTCCCCGGCCTGCTTTGCGTCGGCTGCGCCAACTCCCATCCACTTGCCTCGGCGGAGGGTGAGCATGATGTCGCGGCAGCCCGCGACCGGATTGAAGTTGGCACGGGGGGTGTAGTAGGGCGCCGAGTTCATGGGATCGTAGAAAAGGATCGAACCCATCCGTTGGCGCTGGCCCACGGTCTTGTCGACCAGATCGGTCTTGACCGAAAACAGCACCGCTGGACCCTGGTGCTCCAGACCAGCCGGGATCGCAAAGCTGGTCGACTTGCCCTTGCCCGTAGTACCCACGACGATCATGTGGCTGTCCTGGGGCACCGCCACGAGGCGCCGCTGGTAGAAGCCCATGATCATCCGTCCCGCGGGATTGTCCCGAGGGACGAAGAAGCGCTTGAGGTCCCTGGTAGTGGCCCAGCGAGCGCCACCTGTGCCGGGCTTGCGGGACTTGCCCACGCCAAGCACCCCAATATTCGGAAGGCCTCCACGCCAGTTGTAGCCCGCTACGGCGGCGGTGATCGCCAGCAGGACTATCAGCCCGATGGCAACGAGCCAGAAGATGGCGAGATTCATTGGGTGGGTGATCCCTTCAAGGTTCCACCACGTCAGGGGGAGCTTGGGGAGTCGCTTGCCCGTAGAGCTGACAGTGGGCACGAACACCCGGACGACGTTGTGAGTGAACTGCTCGAAGCCTGCGGTTGGCCGGCCCCCAGCCGCCGCTGCCGACAGCCAGCCCAGCACCCAGATCGACACGAGGGCACCGAGGAACGCGCCAGCAAGCAGCACCGCATCGCGGTCTCCATTGTGCTTGCCAGAGTTGGGTGGAGTCTGAATTGGCACGTGTAGTTTACTCTAGACAGCCATAAGGGAACTGTTTACCAGGGCTTGCATAAAACTAACCCTACCCTCAGTGCTCTGACAAAATAGTGACAGTGCGGTCTGAGCGGGAACGCAGATTTCAGTGCAGTCCCAGCGGGAGAGGCACGGGGGCGTCTGAGCTCAATAGCGGAATCTGCACCTTGACCCCGTTCGAGTAAGTCCGAGTCCATGCCCTAGCACCGCGTCGTCCGGTCAGCCTATCCACGGCCTGGTACGTGGTCTTGCCCAGCAGGAAGGAGCACTGCTCAGAGGTGGCCGTGGTGGAGCAGAACCCTGAGAAGGCACTGGGCCCTATCAAGCCATCAGCAGCGCTCAAGGTAGTCCCTTCGGACGGGCTGGAGATAATTACCACGGCACCGCCTGAATAGACCCCTGGAGACTTCGCTGGCAGGACGAGGTCCCCGACCCGATAACCGGCAGGAGTCAGGCCGGCCGCGGTCGGGGCGGGCGAAGCTGCCAGCAGCGCACCAGCCGCCATCGCCATCAGACCAAGTACCAGCCCAAGGATCTCGGGCAACTGCCAGCGATCGGCACGCAC
>PLDE01000245.1 GCA_003135035.1 Candidatus Dormiibacterota bacterium
AACTCTCGTCTACGCCACTCCAGAGGCGCTGACGCCGATCACCATCACCACCACATCGCTTCCGGCAGCCACGAAAGAGGTTTCCTACTCCACGGTCTTGAGTGCGTCTGGAGGCACCAGCCCCCTGTCCTGGACCGTCCGCTCGGGTTCTCTGCCGGCAGGGCTCAATCTGTCGAGTGACGGCGTCATCTCTGGCCTCCTGGCCACGTCGGGAACGTCCGATTTCTCAGTCCAGGTGACCGACTCCAGCACGCCCACCCCCCAGACCAAGACCGCGTCACTTTCGATAACCGTCGACGCGACCACGCCCAGCGCGGTAACCTCGCCCAACTGGTCGGGATACGTCCTGGACGATGGTCCTTATAGCTCGGTCACAGGGACCTTCACTGTCCCAGATCTAGCAGCCTCTGCTGGTCAAACCTACGCCTCGGAGTGGGTTGGTATCGACGGATTCAGCAACCATGACCTGATCCAGTCGGGAGTAGGAGAGATGTATGATCCGACCACGAACCTGGTCTACACCCAAGCTTGGTGGGAGATTCTCCCCGCGGCAGAGACCCCCATAACGATGACGGTATTGCCGGGCGACAGTGTGACCGTGACGGTCAGCCAGATTGCCGGGACATCATGGGCGATCTCGCTGACTAACCTGAGCACCGGACAATCCTTCACGACAGACCAGTCGTACAGCGGTCCGGCCTCATCGGCTGACTGGATCGTCGAGGCCCCCGAGGTGGATGGGCAGATCGCGACGCTGGGCAGTTACAGTCCCGACGTCACCTTCAGCAGCCCGGGAGAAACGGGAGCCTCGGCTGCCCTGGTCGAGGCGGCGATGGTCCAGAGCGGGGTTCAGGTATCGTCCCCCTCAGCTTGGACCGCGGCCGGCTTTGCCGTCGCCTTCGGCGATCTGCCACCGCCTCCGCCCTGAAGCGAGGCGACTCTTGGATCGATTCGGGCGGTAGCAGTCAGGCAGCCGCTGCACCTGCCCTGGGCCTCCTCCTCGTTGGGTCAGCGGATGGCGGCGGTCAGGTCGTCACGAGCCGTCCGACGCCGGGGCAGGGCCCCCACGGCTCTAAACTGGACGCCTCAGGCAAGGGGTATCATGTGGCGGCCGCATCAAGGGGGATTCTCAAGGGCCACTTCTAACTCACCGGGCGATGTATCAAAGTGGTTTGATTAGGTGATTGGAGGCCGCCCAGCAGGGGCATCGGGGAGCGGGCGGCGAGGGACGGAGGAGCAGGAGGAGCATCCGCCAAGGGATGTCCAAATGCGTTCTGAACGGATTGATGGGAGGAGCGGTGTGATGGGTCACCTCGTGAGGTGGAGAAGCTCGCTGAGATCGGCCAGGAGAGGGCTGGCTGTGGCCGCGGGCCTGGGTCTCGTCGCTGCGGGCGCGCTGCTGACGGCGCCGGTTGTGAGTGCTGCCGCGGCGCCGCCGGCGATCACCACGGTCCTCAGCACCAGCTCCCTGGTGCTGAATTACCCAGTCAACAACCCCGACCAGGTGACGGATTCCGTGACGGTTACGGGTGAACCGGATGTGACCGGGCTTTACGTGTACGTCCACCTCTACAAAGAGTCAGGCACTCCACCAACGCCTGACCCCACTCCCATCGCGACTTGGGAGGTGCCGTTGAGTAGCACTGGTACGGCCACCACACCTCCCTACCTTCCTGAGTCCGCGGGACCGTTCTGCTTCCAGGCATCCTTCAAGGGAGACGCCAACGACACTCCCATCAGTACCACCTCTTGTGAGATTCTAAATGTCACCGAGTTCCCCGCCAGCCTGACCACCAGTCCGACCTCCAGCGGAACGGGTGCTAGTGCCATCCTCGCCGACACGGCTGACCTGACGATCTATCCCACCAAGCCGGCGGAGGGCGGGAGCGGCGACTACGGATCCGTCATCTTCACGCTGTACTCCGATCCTTCCTGCGCGGACGCCGTGGGAGTGACCAGCCCGACCGCCATCAGCTACACGGGAGCGAACTTCCAGGCTGTCGGCTCGCTTACCTTTGCCACACTACTCCCGGCTGGCACCTACTATTGGATCGCAGCATATTCGGGGAATTATGACAATCTGGCGTACTCCTCCAGCTGTGGTGAACCGATCACCGTGGGGGGTGGCGGTGTCTTGGGCGCGACCACACCAACCATATCGACTGACCTTTCCTCGAGCGCCATCACGGTGCTTGGGTCGGTCTTCGACAGCGCGACACTGGTCGCCACTACCAGCAACGCGGCCGGCACCGTGACGTACACCGTGTACTCCGATAACGCGTGCAGCGACCAGTTCGAGTCGGCCGGTACGGTTTCCGTGACCAACGGGATCGTTCCGCCATCAAATTCCCTAGTATTCGCCACAGCCGGGACCTACTACTGGCAGGCCTCATACTCCGGCGACAGTAGCAATGGCGCGGCGACTTCTACTTGCAACAGCGAGACACTGGTGGTTTCTGCGGCTGGCGGGAGTGGAACTCTGGCTGCCAGTGTGGGGACACCGACGACCGGCTCCGACCTCGGTGGTGCTGGTCTCATCGGCGCCCTCTTGATCGTCATGGGAGTGCTGCTGCTGGGTGCCGAGCGGCGCTTGCGGCACAGCTCGACCCGCACCTAAGGGACCGGCGGTGGAGATCAGTGGGTGTTGCCGCCAATCTCGGCGGTGGTCCGGCCGCGGGCTGACTTTCTTGTCTGGAGATGAGATTGCCTGACTCGAGCCCACCGCCCCGGGCGGCATTGGTGATCTTTGGCATTACCGGGGACCTAGCCCGCAAGATGACATTCCAGGCGCTTTTTCGCTTGGCGGAGAGAGGCCGGCTGGACTGCCCGGTGATCGGGGTGGCCAAGGAGAACTGGTCGGAGGAGACGCTGAGGGAGCATGCGCGGCAGGCGCTGATGTCCAGTGGCCAGAAGTTCACGCAGGCGCAGTTCGCTCGCTTCGCGAAGCGGCTCTCCTATCTGTCTGGCGACTTTGCTGATCCCGCAACCTACCAGCACCTGGCCCGGCGTCTGCGAGGAGTCTCCCGTCCCCTGTTCTATCTGGAGACCCCGCCATCGCTATTCGCCCCGATCGTGGAGGCGCTAGCTAAGGCAGGTCTGACCAGCGGTGCCCTGGTGGCGGTGGAGAAGCCCTTCGGCCACGATCTGGCATCGGCCCGCGCCCTCAACGCGGAGCTTCGTTCCCTGCTCGCGGAGGAGCAGATCCTCCGCGTCGATCACTTCCTCGGCAAGGAGCCGGTGATGGACATTCAGTTTCTGCGCTTTGCCAACGACCTCCTGGAGCCGGTGTGGAACCGCGATCACGTGGCCAGCGTCCAGATCACCCTGGCTGAAGACTTCGGCGTCGCGGACCGAGGCGCCTTCTACGACGCCGTCGGAGCCCTCCGCGACGTGGTCCAGAATCACCTGCTCCAGGTGCTGGCGCTGATCGCCATGGAAGCGCCGTCCGGGTATGACGCGGACGCGCTGCGCAACCAGAAGGCAGAGGTCTTCCGGGCCATGCCCGAGGCCGATCCCGCGCGCTGCGTGCGTGGTCAGTACCAGGGATACCGCCAGGTCGCCGGGGTCGCCAAGGAGTCCCCGACCGAGACCTACGTCGCGTTGCGTCTTGGCATCGACAACTGGCGCTGGCTCGGAGTCCCGTTCTTCATCCGAGCCGGCAAGGCGATGGCGGAACGGGTCACCGAGGTCCGGCTGGTGCTCCGGCGCCCGCCGCCCCTGGCCTTCCTGGGCCGGTCAACCCATGCCGACTACAACCAGGTGGTGCTGCGGATCGACCCCGACCCTGGGCTTAGGATCAGCCTCTCTTCGCAGGGCAGCGGCTCCCGGACAATCCAACCGGTGCACCTCGACCTCTCCTTCCGCCGGGAGCTGGGTCAGCCGCTCAGCCCCTATGAGCGCTTGCTCGATAATGCCATGCGTGGGGACCAGCGCCTCTTCACTCGGGAGGACAGCGTCGAGGAGACTTGGAGGATAGTCCAGCCGCTGCTGAACACCCCACCACCCGTGCACCGCTATTCCGAGGGATCATGGGGACCGGGGCAGGCCAAGATTTTGGTCCGCGGGCATCCCGCTTGGCAGGAGCCCTGGCTGGACTCCGCCGATTTCCCTGGGCGCAGCTGAATTCGTAGACCGACTCAAGGATCAAGGAGGACGCATGGCTAGCAGTAAGCCGATGCAACTAGGCATGGTGGGTCTGGGACGGATGGGAGCCAATCTGGTCCGCCGGCTGATGCGGGACGGCCACCAGTGCGTCGTCTTCGATGTCAACCCCGCGACTGTCCAGCAGCTGGCGTCGGAGGGAGCGACCGGGGCCACCTCGATAGCCGAGTTCGTGGCCAAGCTGACCCCGCCCCGGGCAGCCTGGGTGATGGTTCCAGCCGGCGACATCACCGACTCCACCATCGCCCAGTTGGCCAACGAGATGGAGAAGGGCGACATCATCGTTGATGGCGGCAACTCCTACTACCGGGATGACATCCGCCGAGCAAAGCACCTCGCCCAGCGCGGGATTCAACTGGTCGACTGCGGCACCAGCGGAGGGGTGTTCGGGCTGGAGCGTGGCTACTGCCTGATGATCGGCGGAGATGATCATGCTTACGCCCACCTGCAGCCGATCTTCGCCACGATAGCCCCCGGAGTGGACGCGGCGCCGCGAACCCCGGGACGCCGGGGAACACCGGGCCCCTCCGAGCAGGGCTACCTGCACTGCGGTCCCAGTGGAGCTGGCCACTTCGTAAAGATGGTCCATAACGGGATCGAGTACGGCATGATGGCCGCCCTGGCGGAAGGATTGAACATCCTTCACAATGCCGACGCCGGTGCCCGCCACCAGGATTCCGACGCCGAAACGGCTCCCCTGGAGGAGCCGGAGTTCTATCAGTTTGATATCGACACCAGCGCGGTGGCCGAGCTCTGGCGCCGCGGCAGCGTGGTCGAGTCCTGGCTGCTCGACCTCACCGCGATTGCGCTGCAAGAGTCACCTGACCTCTCAGGATTCAAGGGGCGTGTCTCCGATTCCGGAGAAGGGCGCTGGACCTCGATCGCTGCCATCGACGAGGGGGTTCCGGCTCCCGTGCTGACCGCCGCGCTCTACTCCCGCTTCTCCTCCCGTGGTCTTGACGAATTCGCCAACCAGACCCTTTCCGCGATGCGCAAGCAGTTCGGCGGACACGACGAGAAGCCGGTGAGCAAATGACCCAGCAGGAGCCGGGCGCTGTCGGGACGCGGTCCGCATGACCAAGCCGGCGGCGGTGCTCTTCGACATTGACGAGACACTGGTCCACACCGGCGGCGCGGGCGCCAGGAGCTGGGCTTACGCCTTCGATAAGCTGTACGGCGTCAAGGCGGACATCGGCCAGCACACCTCAGCCGGGGAGACCGACCCCGAGGTCGGCAC
Source organism: Candidatus Dormiibacterota bacterium (assembly GCA_003135035.1). Classification (GTDB taxonomy): domain Bacteria; phylum Chloroflexota; class Dormibacteria; order Aeolococcales; family Bog-877; genus Bog-877. Next base: position 5,399 of record PLDE01000245.1, read on the forward strand.
CGAGACCTTCCGGGCGGTGCTGGGACGCGAGCCTAGTCCCAGCGAGATGGTCGCCGTCTACGGGCAGTACCTGCTCCACCTGTCCCAGGACATCTGGAAGTCCAAGGACTACCGAGTCTTCCCCGGAGTGGAGGAGACGCTCGCCAGATTGAGTGACGCGGGCGTGATCCTCGGCGTCGTGTCGGGAGCCATGGAGGGTGCCGCGCGAACCAAGATGATGCCCGGCAACCTCAACCGCTTCTTCATCTTCGGAGCCTACGGGTCCGACTCACCCGACCGGGCCGAACTCACCAGGTTGGCCATCGGCAAAGCCGCCCGGCTGCATGGGCGCGACCTGGCCATGGACGAGGTGCTGGTGGTGGGCGACACCCCTAGAGACATGGAAGCGACCAACCGCGCGGGGGCCACCTCGGTCGGAGTCGCGACCGGTCACTATTCGGCCGAGCAGCTGAAGGCGGCTGGCGGGGCGTCGGTGCTGGAGTCGCTGACCCATCCCTTGCCGGGGACCTAATGGCTGGTCGGACCGGTGCCAGGAGCAGGCGGCGGCACATGGGTGAGCCCTGACAGCGGGCCAGAAGGAAGCGACCGTGTTGTACACAACCCGACCCCTCGACGCCTCCACGTGGGATGCCTTTGCGGAGCTTGTCGAGCGTAACAACGGGATCTTCGGTGGGTGCTGGTGCATCGGTTACCACCCCGAGTGCAGGCAGCCAGGGATCAGCTATCGCGCGGTCAAGGAGGACCGCGTCCGGACAGATCGCGCTCACGCTGCCCTCGTCTTCGACGCGAACGGTAGCGCCCAGGGGTGGTGTCAGTACGGCAGCCCCGAGGAACTCCCAGGCATCAAGCACAACCGCGAGTACGAGAAGGACGCGCCGCCGCGTCCGGACTGGCGGATCACTTGTTTCTACGTCGACAAGAGACATCGCGCCCAGGGCATCGCCCGGGTGGCGCTGGAAGGTGCCCTCGACCAGATCACGCATTCTGGCGGTGGGCTCGTCGAGGCCATCCCCGAGGTGACCACCGGCCGCGAGGCACCGGGGCGTTTCCTGTTCAGCGCAACCGTCGAACTGTTCGAGCAGTACGGGTTCAGCCGTGGCCGCCAGGTTGGCAAGCACGCCTGGATCGTGAGCAGAGTGCTCGAGCCAAAGTGAGAGTTTGCTGCCGCGCCCAGACCTGCGACTAAGTGCGCGCCGAAGCGTAAATCGCTAAAACGGCCCGCTCACCGGCCGCTCGCACTCGCGTCACGGGGTCACCTTGAAGCCCGACCACCGCGCCGATGGCGTCCTCAAGGCGGTGCCGAGCAATCACCTTGGCAGCCATCTCGCGGACCCGCCACGCCTCGTCCCCGGTCGCCAGGACTACCGCTGTCGTTGCCGGTTCCTCCCAGGCGTAGAGAAGGGCCCGGCATGCCCAGACCCGCGGCCAGTAGCCACTCCTGCCTCCCTCTCCGCCACCGAGCACGTACTCTGCATGCCGTCCGCCAATGGCCAGAACCAGTGCATCGTCTACTTCCTGTCCCTGGAGCAGGGCAACACACCCCGAGACGACGGCCGACTCTCCCCTTCGTGCGCACTCGGCCTCTACGCTCCGCCGTGGGGTGATCCCCCAGATGCCCGCCATCGCTCCAGTGTGCGTGATTGGGGTCGCAAACAGACGAACCCTTCGGCGCGGGAGCGCTTCCACCACACCCTGATGCGCTTCCTGGCCAAGCAACCACCGCCACCAACCTTGGCCGTGCTGCAGCTCCAGCGCGACACCTTCCGTGCCTATTACAACCAGCACCGGCCTCACCGCGCCCGGGGCGGCCGAACTCCATTTACCGCGTTCCACGCCTCATCAAAGCCGGGCCCGAGGGGCTAGATGCGGCTGTCCACGACCGCGGCTGGCACGACCGAATGGACAAGCACGGCCGGGCGCGCTTACTGAGCCGGCAACCTAGCCGTACCTCGGCTGGAACTACCAACGAGACCTCGACTTTACCCAAAGCCGATCAGTCGCGGGCCTGCCCACGCGGCCTCGGCTGGTCGATCGAGAGTGCTGGCGGTGCGGCAGGGCCCACCAGGCCGCGAGCAGAGCTACAAGGACCAGGAAGGCGAGGATTGCCCATGGAGCTACCACCCAGTAGCTCCTCGTGATCAGGATCTGGCGGGTTGAGACGGCGGTTCTGCCCGGGTAGGTGACGGAAACTCCCAGGGTGACGATGTCCACCGGGAGCCATCCGGCGCCGCTCAGGCGGAACTCGCGGTACCGTCCAGCGGGCACCAGCGAAACGGGGATGCGCTGCTCGACGGGGTCACTGCGGAAGAGCGACGTAACATTGTTCTCCCCCCAGAACTGCACTGCCGTCCTGCCAGTGTTGCGGACGACCAGGGTGCCTGTGACTTTGGAACCGAGCACAAAGGTGCCGATGTGCCAACCCTGCGGGCCTTCGACGGTCGCAGTCAGGCTGCGAGTCCGGGGCCCGGCCAGGTTGATGGTGACAAACGAGGCTATCTGGTTGATCTGGACCACGCCGCTGCCGGAGGCGACCGGGGTGACGACAAATCCAATAAAGTACAAATTCGGGGGAAGATGGGCGGGCACGTGGACGGTGACAGTAACGTTGACGTAGCTCTGCGGCTGAATCGTGAGCTCCCCCGCCGGAAAGCTGGCCCGAGTCGACCATTCAGGATCGGGGCGGCCTGTGAGCGCGACGTGGCCATCATTTCCCAGCCGGATCCCCTCGCCCTTGACCATGACCGTTACCGCGGTGGCACCGGGGTTGATAACCCGGATGGGCAGTTCTGAGGCTTCTCCCGGGCGGACCAGAACGGGATCGGTGGGAACCCCTACCGCGATCGACCGGGATGTTGCAGCCTGCACCGCCGCTACACCCGCGCCAGTCCCCGCCGCGACCGCGATCATCGCCGTGGCCAGTGCGAAGGCCAGTCGTTTCCGCGCGTGGAGATCCACGAAACTACCAACCCCTCAGCTATAGTTCGGCGTCACCGTGTAGACGATGGTATCAGTGTAGATCACGGTCGACGACGAATAAAAAAAAAAAA
>PLDE01000007.1 GCA_003135035.1 Candidatus Dormiibacterota bacterium
GATGAAGAAGATCCAGTGCCAGCTCACGATCTGGGTGATCACTCCGCCCACCAGGAGCCCGATCGATCCCCCGGCGGAAGCCACGAAGGCATAGACCCCCATGGCGGTCAGGCGCTCTTTGGGATCGGTGAAGAGGGAGACCAGGATGGTCAGCACCATGGCCGCCATGGCAGCGGCGCCAGCCCCCTGGAGAAAGCGGGCCGCGATCAGCAACTGCTGGCTGTCGGCAACGCCGCAAAGGAAGGAGCTGACTGTGAACAGAGCCATGCCAGCCAGGAAGATCCCCTTCCGGCCGAGCAGATCGCCCAGCCTTCCCGCCAGCAGGAGGAGACCGCCAAAGGTGATCAGGTAGGCGTCGATGACCCAGGCCACCGAGGAGACGGTGAAGTGCAGGTCATGCTGGAGAACGGGCAGGGCGACGTTGACCACCGTGGCGTCGAGGACGATCATCAGTTGGCCGATGCAGAGAACCACCAGGATCAGCCAGCGGCGGCGGTCCGACCCACTGGACCGGATGTCGGCGGCGGGGCCAGAGGCGCCAGCGGCAGGACCGCCGCGAAGGGGAGTCCGGGTGATGTCAGCCATATGTAGTTGCCAGCCCTCCAAAGTGGTATGTTTGATGGGAATCGTACTACAATAGTTCGATGGCTGTCAAACAATGAACACCCAAGAGTTCGCAGGCCGTTCCGATCCGAGCGGCCCGGTCGCCGATATCGCAACCGTGCTTCAGGCCCTGGCCGACCCAGTTCGGCTGGCCATGGTGCGCTCCCTGGCCGGGAGTGTCGAACCCATCTGCTGCAGCAGCTTTCAAGTACCAGTGACCAAGTCGACCCTGAGCCACCACTTTCGTGTCCTCCGCGGAGCCGGCCTCATCGAACAGCGAGCCGAGGGCACTCGCAAACTGACCACCCTGCGTCGGGCCGAGATCGATGCCGCCTATCCCGGACTGGTGGAGACCCTGGTCCGAGCTCCGCTTGAACTACCTGAGTCACTGGAATTGGACGAGGCGGTCAGGGAATCTGAACTGGCGGCGGGAGCGCTCGCCGGCTAGGGAGCCGATGGTCGAGACACCGGCAGTTCGGCCACTTAGCGCGCAGGAAATATTCCCCAACCTAACCCGCAGGAACAGCTCCCTGGGATACTGACGCCAGTAGACTACGCGAACCTCCATCAGGAGTCCGCAGCCGTCGCCTGACTCTCATATCGTTGGGCCACAAGACAGGGTCCGTAGCATCTCGACTAACAAACGGGGTCCCCTCAGGAATACTGTGGCCTCTTCTAGCCCCGTGACCGTTGGGGCGGTTCGCCGGTGAGCCCGTCGACCGACTCCTCCGTACCCATCCAGCATCTGGTCCTCTTTCGGCTCCAGGAGGAAGCTGGGCCCGAAGTGGAAGAGGAAATGCGCCGCCTGATCTCCAGGTGGGTAGGGATGCCAGGGCTGCTTAGGTTGCACTTCGGCCGAGACACCCTGGAACGCGCCGATGGGTATCAGTTCGGCCTCTTCACCGAGTTCAAAGACGCCGACTCGTACGCCGCCTATCTGACCGCTCCCCTCCACCAGAACTTTCTCGCCTGGGTTCTGGAGCGACCCTTCGATGTCATCCGCTTCGACTACCCGCTCAACGCCGTAAATTGCCTACAGAACGCGCCGGCGGAATGACGCCACGGACCCCCGGATCCGCAGCACGGGTAACTCCACTCCGCGCCACGACCACCTCAGCGACGCTGTAGACGTACCTCAAACGTATCACGCAACCCGTCGCCGATAAAGTTGAACGCGACTACCACCAGCACAATGCAAAGTCCGGCGGGCCAGACCTGCCACCAGTAGCCATTGTAGACATAGTTCACACCGTTCGACAGCATGCCTCCCCAATTGGCCGCGGGCGGTGGAATCCCAAGACCGAGGAAACTGAGCGAAGTCACGGCCAAGATGGCATCCGCCACCTGGAAAGTCGCGTTCACGACCATGGTCCCGAAAACGTTGGGAATCACATGGCGAAGGATGATTCTCGTCGGCCCGGACCCCTGCCCTTGAGCTGCCTCCACGAACTGGCGCGTCTTGACACTGAGTGTTTCGGCCCGGACCAAACGTGATGGCACTAACCACGCCACCGACGCGATCACGATGATCAAGAGCAACTCCGAAGGGGTAAAGATGCTGGCTAAGAACAGCAGAAGGAAGAGAGTGGGGATCGCTAGTAGCGAATCCACGGCCCTCATCATGAAGGTGTCAACCAGTCCTCCTGCGAAGCCGGCCATCGCTCCCCACACCACCCCGAACGATGTCGCGAGGAGCGCGACAACCACGCCAACTACCAAAGTGGTCTGACCTCCGACCATAAGTCGTCCTAATATGTCGTACCCGACATCATCAGTGCCGAGCACGTGCCGAAGACTCGGCCCTTGGTCCTGAACGCCGAGAGAGGTCTGTACTTGGTTGGTGTGATAGACAAGCGGCCCTATGAAGCAGAAGAGTGCCAACGCAACCACCACTCCCAGACCCGCCACGGCAAGGCGATTTTCTGCGAACACCGAAAGAGACAGTCGCACCACGCTACCGCCCCCATCCCAAGACGAGTCTTCGGAATTTGAGGCTGGATCGCTGACCCCGTCGGGGTCAATAGGGATTCCCCCGATCATGAGTACCGGACCCGTGGGTCGAAGACAGCGTAAAGAACGTCCGCAAGTAGTGACNNGACTGGGAAATCGTCTGTTTGCGCAGCGTTCCAAAAAAGCAGCCCCATACCAGGGTAGTTGAATAGTGCTTCGGTGATCAGCGCACCACTTAGGATGCCCGGGAGGCTCAGGCCAACAAGAGTGATGATCGGAAGCATCGCATTAGGCAGCACATGGCGGAACAGGATGACGCGATGGGATACACCCTTTGAGCGCGCCGTGCGGACGTAGTCTTGTACTAAGTTCTCAATCACAGAGGATCTCATGTAACGACTGAATAGCGCTATGGTAATTAGAGTGAGAGTGAGGATCGGCAGTACCAAGTTAGGGACCTGCTGCCAGAGTGGCTCGGTGGCTGAAGGACCACCAGAGGGCAGTAGCGGCAGAAACTGGCTAAAGACAATTATCAGAACAGTTCCTAAGAAGAAACTAGGCATCGAGTAGAAAATGAACGAAAGGCTGGTCAACATGTAGTCGGCGGGCCGGTTCCGACGAACTCCCTGGTAGACGCCAGCCGGGACAGCGATCAACAGTGCGAGTGGTGTAGAAACGCCAACCAGTGCAAGTGTTCTGGGGATGTTCTCTGCCAGTAGGGAGTCAACACTTTGGTTCTGTTTATAGGAAAATCCGAGATTCCCGTGGATTAGCTGTCCCACCCACGCGATATATTGCACCGGCAGCGGATCTAGAAGGCCATAGCGCTGATCGAATGCTAGTACGGCGACCTTGGTTGCGTGTAATCCTAGCACGGCCCTGGCCGGCCCTCCTGGCAGAAGATGGAGTAGAGTGAAGACAACAATCGAAACGCCGAGTAGGACTACGCACGCCTGAATCAGCCGCCTGATGAGGAATGCTTTCATGGGTGGTGGTGCATGATGGAAGGTGCCCTCTCAGTACATCACGGCGCCGGCTGCCACGTTGAGATCAATCCCGGTGATGGCACTACTCGAGTCGCTCACCAGATCTCGAACTGCGCTCGCGACCTCCGCGGCGGATACGAGACGGCCGAGAGCGGAGGCGCTTTTGAGAGTGGCTAGAACGTGCGAGGGATCCTGCCCTGAGATTCGAGCTTGGTGCCCGATCACCCAGTCAAGACGATCCCCCTCCACGAATCCCGGCGATACGACGTTGACACGGATGCCGTGCGGTCCGAGTTCTAAAGCCAGGGTACGGCAAAGCCCGACGAGACCCAGCTTGCTGGCGGCATAGCTCGATCGATTGAGCAGCGGCCGCTTACCGGTGATCGATCCAATCAGAACAATGGCCCCGCGCCCACGCGAGATCATGGTCGGGAGCACGGCACGACAGCAGAGGAACGTGCCCGTCAGATTGACGTCCAGCGTCTCACGCCAGTCGGCTGGGCGAACTTCCCAGAGCGGAGCCGTTGGACCGCCGATGCCACTGTTACAGACAAGTATGTCGAGAGAACTGAAGGCTCGCTTTCCCTCTTCAACCAGGTTCTCGACTGTCTCCGGATCGCGCACATCCAGCCTGCACGTCACCGCAGCCCTCCCCAGGCCCCGCACCATCTCTGCGGTGACCTCAAGCGTACCTAGATCTCGTCCTCCCAGGACCACATCGGCACCAGCTTGCGCAAGAGTGGTGGCTATTGCTCTGCCGATACCACGCCCGGCGCCGGTGATGACTGCAACTTGCCCAGAGATCTTCCCCGAAGCGGTCGCTCCCACGTCCGGTGGGAGATCGGCTCGGCNNTACCGTTGTAGTCGCACGCTAGCAGTCCGCGCATGCGCGACCATCCCCTCAGCCGTTGCCTCCACCTCGCAGTGCCGAGCCATTTCAAGCGACTCCTTGGCGCCCATATATTGGAAGGTCACCGTCTTCAGGAACTTGCCCACCCAGAGGCCCCCCGTAAACCGTGCCGCGCGACGGGTGGGAAGTATATGGTTGGTTCCGCTCACTTTGTCCCCGTATGCCACTGTCGCCTCCTCGCCTACAAAGAGCGCGCCATAATCTCGCAGTCTCTCAATCAGTCGGAGCGGCTCGCGCACATGCACTTCCACGTGCTCCAGAGCGTAATCGTCCGCTACGCTAATGAGCTCGTCCTCATTCTCGACGAGGATGATCTCACCCCCGTGTACCCAGCAGGATCGAGCTACTTCCTCGGTTGAGATACTCTGCAAATGCTCGTCGATCCCTTCCAACACCGCCAGCCCGAGATCGCGCGAAGTCGTGATTAGTACAGCGCGAGATTGCGGATCATGCTCCGCTTGCCCAACGAGATCGCAGCAGACGAGGAAGGGGTCAGCGGTTTCGTCCGCGATAATACCGATCTCGGTCGGCCCGGCGAGCAAATCGATGCCCACGCGTCCGAACAACTGTCGCTTCGCCTCGACCACATACTGGTTTCCCGGCCCAACAATCATGTCCACTGCGGGGAATCCAGGGAGGTGGCCAAACGCCATCGCGCCCAGGGCCTGCACTCCCCCTATTGCATATATAGCGTCCGCCCCAGCCGTCTTCGCCGCATACAGCAACCCTGGATGGACGCTGCCGTCGCGAGAGGGGGGTGTGCAGACAGCAACATTCTCTACCCCAGCAACGCGTGCAGGAATCACCGACATGTAAGCGGAAGCTATCAAGCTGTAGCGCCCGCCGGGAACGTAGNNCGACGCTATCAGCAATCCGAAATGACGGCGGCGCAATGCCGTCCAGTTCTTCCGCGAAACGCCGTATGGCTGACTCTCCCTCGCTACGAATCGCGGCCAGCATCGTTGCCACACGATCGGAAACGTCTAGTTCAGAGCCTTCGTCCCGCCCCAAAGCTTCCTTTAGAAACTGCACGGTGGGCTGTACTGTGCTCCTCTTCCGCTCATCCTCACGTCAGTAGTTTCGGCCACTAGGAGGCACCGGTATACGCGACAACAGTGCCAAGCAGAAGCTCTTTAATGGATGCTGGGGTATGCAACATTTCGGCTACCTGGTCGATCGCTGCGTCGACGTATCCGGCGACTTTCGGAGCACCTCCCAGGCGGTCCAGGACCTCCGGCGGAACAAACTTGAAGAGTAGAGCCGCTGTTCCGGGGGGTAGCCCGGCGAAGTGAACAGTCAAGATCCCGTATTCGCGTAGAAGTACCATCGCGATCGCAGCGGTGATCTCATAAGGCACAATCGGAGTCGCGGCGAGCTCCGCTCGCGCAAGTACCACCGCTAATAGGTCTTCGGCCTCTATCTTCACGGCTACGGGGGTTAGGGTCACTGCGTCGCCGAGCCGTGCATGAAGAGCCTCTCCCAAGGAAGACGTCGCGGTAGTCAAGTCGCGAACCCGCTCCTCGGTGTATTGCTCCAACGACTGCACGACAGCGGGATACAGCATCGGACGTGCTTCGAGTCCGTACTCGAAGGCTACAGCCCGTATGGCAGCCACCAGATCCTTGCGCCCACCGAGAAGGCCGAGCCGTGGCCCAACGGTCCCATACTTGTCGAGGCCAGTTGTCCCTNNTCCCTACGTCGACGCCTAGCTCAAGCAGACGCGGCTGCCCCCACACTGCCGGTGCCACTCGAGCACCACCGGCATCATCCACCAAGATCGGGACCCCGTTCAACTGACAGACCGCGACCGCCTTCTCCAAGTCGTCAATAGCAAGTACACCGTCGTACGAAACCGGAAGTCGGGTTACCACAGCCACCGAAGGCTTGGTCGCCTGCGCGATGAGTCTCTCAAACGAGGGAAGATCGGTAGTGTCCACGAATTCGGCACCCAGCAGAGCTATCGGGCGCGATACCGCAGGATGCGAGTAGGTCCGTGATAGTCCAACTACCTGCGATCCCCGGCTGACCATCACCATCAACGCGGCAAACAGGGCCGCCGACTGCCGATTACAAACGAAGACGTCGTGGTACTCTGCCGTGCCACCCAGGTGGGCCAGCCCGAGCTCTCGAAGACGCTCCCCGTAAATCGCAGGACTAAGTTCATCGTTGTAAGTGTCGCCGGCCTGCGGCTGCATTCCGCGCTCGAGGCCCGACACATTGAACACTGAATCAACGCCGCCATCGTTCAGCCGGCGGCGTATATGTTCTTGCGCCACCTCCAATTTTCGGAACTCGCGCTCGCCACTAGTGAGAATCTCACCGCGAGCGTATGCCAGCCCAGGAGATAGAGGGTTTCCGAACCTGTCGCCGGGGGATGTGCTGCCGGCCAGTTCTGTCCTGATAGTCATTGGACTCCTATCGAGCAAATCGCAGTCACGTCGTCTCTGGGCCTACCAGGACGCTGTCCCAGGAGGGTCTTTGGGCTACTTCATGGATCGCACTCAAGCCGAGTCTTCCGTAATACTGCGCATGCTGACTGAGATCGGTGGCCGCGGCGGGATACCCCGGCTTTGGTTGTGGCGTACACGTCATTCGTAAACACCCGAGATCGCGGCAACACCACCGAGAACCACCGGCCGGCCGGCCGCATAAACGTCCGTAATCTCTAGCTGCTCATCGATCACAAGGAGGTCCGCGTCTACGCCGACTCGTATCGATCCCTTTGCTCCGCCTAGGCGCAGTACCCTCGCCACATTGCTCGTGCAGAGGGTGAGTGCCTGGGAGAGAGACAGTACATCAGACTCGACGAGGTTCACCACGCCCCCCCAGAGAGACCCGAGGTACTTGTCGAATGGGGCGCGGGACTCGCCGACGCGCGGTGGAACCGATGCGTTAGCATCGCTGCTCATCGTTATGAGTTCGAGAGGAACTCCCTCGTCAAGCAGCTTGGCCACTGCTTCCCGGAAGGGGACGCAGTGTTCTAAACCCCGGGCGGGGTCTAACAAAGGATTGCAGTCGACCACGCACCCGTCGCGACCGAGGAGTACTGCAGCGGCGAGGGTATCTGTGGTGTTGTTGCAGTGAGTTGCTTGGAATCGTTGGACGGAGGCTCCGCTTTTTTCAATNNGCTAACTCCACGAGCCACGCATCGGGTATTGCGCTGGCCCGGCGCTCACCGAGCGCTAGCTTGACCCCAATCACCTTCTCCACTAGGTATAGGTCTCGCACAACGGTACCAGTGATCGTCGGGATTGGAAGCTGGAACCCGCCTACGTACATGTAGGTCGTGATTCCATCCTCGTCGAGTGCATAGGCCTTGGCCAAGATGGCTTCAGGGCCCTTTGTGACCATGTCGATACCTGGAGTACCAACCACTGTCGTAATTCCCGCAGCGAAGACCTCGCCCGGCCACAGCTCGGGAATGCGAGTGGAGTATCCCTCGTTACCACCCCCTCCGATGATATGCAGGTGCGAGTCGACTAGGCCCGGCACGATCGATGACCCAGTGCAGTCGATCCGCTCCACGCCCGGCCACTCCGCAGCTCCTAAGTTTGGCTGCATGGCTATGACTCGCCCGCCCGCCACGAGCAAATCTTGGAGGCCGTGGTCTTCTGGCCCATAGACGTGACCCCCGGTCAGAAGTTTCGCCTCAACTGAGGGGGACCGTGGCTGATTGTTCATGGCTGCCCGCTTAGGGATGGAAGCGGCAGGTACTCACGAGGAACGACGACTTTAGCTCCGACCCTAGGATTAACGAGCTGGCACACGCGGACATCTCCCGAGATACTGAGGAACATAGCTGCCTGCTCTCGGGACCAGGGATACGCTTGTCTTAGAAGCGAGATCATCGATTCGAGAGCCAGGCTTGCTGCCGCTTCGAACGAATCACCATGACCCAGGGTCATTACCGAATGCTCGTCGATCAGAACTGGCTGGTCCACCCGGAAATTGACTACTCGACATTGCAGAGTGATCAACCCGCTTACCTCGAGTCCAGTGAGGCAAGCCTCGCCATCGGCCTGTCGCGCATGCAAATCACCGGCGTAGACCGCGGCCCCAGCTACGGAGACGGGAAGCAGCAAACTCGCTCCCACGCGGAGAGCCGTGTTGTCCATGTTCCCCCCGTGAGACCCCACTGTGTTACTGCGAGGCGGATCACTAGCAAGTCCAACGCCCAGCTTGCCTACCATCGGGGAGACTGGAAGAGATACATCCGGGGCAAATTGAATCATCCCTTCGTTAATTCGAAGGACCCGGGCGGAGGTTGCGAGCTCCGGCTTAAAGGCACCATAGCCTGGCAGAGTCACCATCGCGCCGAAGGGTGCGATGGTGATATCAAGAACATCAATTCTCAAGGTGTCACCGGGCGCTGCGCCGTCGATCGCGACGGGCCCTGTGATTGGTATGACCACTTTCTCATACGTCTGAGGTACTTCATCGGTCGGGGACGCGACTAGGCTTTTCGCCTCGAGACTGAAGGCAGCACCCTGCGCGACCGTCAATATGGGAGCCCGCCGCCCATCAAAGTCCCGATGGGAGTGGATCGATGACACCGAGGGAACTTCGCTAGCCGCTTTGGCTTGGGAAGCCACTAGTCCGCCACGGAAGAAGCCGCTTCTACCGCTTCTTCCATCAGTCCAGCTGCTCTCGCGAAGCCCCAGACTCGCTCGATCGCCGCTGCCCCGTCACTGGCCACTCTAGCCTCGTCGACTCCAATCGCCTTCCCGTCCGCCACTCTGAGGATCCCGTCGATCATCACCAGCCGGACGTCGCCAGCGTTACAATTCCAGATGAGGTTCTTCACCGGATTCGCGACTGGTTGCAAGCCCACGCGTCCGAGATCTACAACAATGAGGTCCGCTCGCGCGCCTGCGGCGATCCGGCCCAAGTCAGGTCTCTGAAGGGCGTCCGCCCCTAGAGTGGTCCCTGCGCGCAGGACGCTCTCGGCGTCGCCGACGTGAGACCCTCCGCGAGCCAGTTTCGACATGAGTCCAGCAACGCGGAGCTCCTCAATGAAGTCGAAACAGTAGGCGTCGGTCCCGATTCCTGTCCGGATCCCGGCCGAGGCGAAGCGCTCGAAGGCTGCCGCGATCCCACCGCGCGCATAAGTTAAGGGGCAACTGGCGATCGATGTTCCCGAGTCGCGCAAGATCATGAGATCGTCGTCGGTGGCGAATACACAATGTGCGGCGATCAGCCCGGGACCGAGCAGCCCCTGTTCCTGTAGAAATGCCACGGGCGTCTTGCCGTAGACACGCATCGAATAGGTACACTCGGCTCTGCTCTGGGACAAGTGGGTCGTGATAAGCGTCCCAAGTTCCTCTGCCATCCGCCTAACTTTGTCGAGCACAGCGGTTGAGCACGTGTCAGTTCCGTGAGGCCCGGCCACGACGCGGAGCCTTCCGTGAGGGCCCTCATCGTACTCGATGAACAAGTCACGGAAGCGCCTAATATCGCGATCCGCATCGCGGGGCGCATATATTGGGTGTCCCTGGCCATCAACACCCACGACGTACTGCGAAATCACGTAGGGAGCTCCGTACGCCCGAATGCCTAGCTCACGAGCCGCTTCAAAAAAGGCAACGTGCTCGGGCCGCCACATGTCCAGCATGCAAGTGACGCCACTCTTAATCGCTTCGAGTAGCCCGAGGCGGTAGACGGCCTTCGCCTCAACATCGGTCAGTGTGCGGCTCGCAAGGTCCCCCATCGGCATCGCCATGCTGTAGACGAGACTTCCTTCCGTTGTTCCCCTAGACTTGTCCTCAACCAATCCACGGAAGAGCGGTCCGTTCAGGCTATGGTTGTGTAGGTCGACAAAGCCAGGCAGGAACAGCC